>JALLON010000154.1 GCA_027717925.1 Acidobacteria bacterium AH-259-G07
GCAACCTGCGTTGCGTCCACTGCTATAACCCGACGCATAAGGCCAAGGGGGAGCTGAGCACCGAGGAGATTTACCGCATCATCGATCAGCTGGCTAAGCAAGGAACCTTCGATCTGACTTTTACGGGCGGGGAGATATTCACCCGGCGGGACTGCTTTGAGGTCTTCGCCTATGCGAAGGCTAAAGGTTTTTCGATTATCCTGCTCACCAATGCCACCCTGATTACCCCGGAAAAGGCCGATCGGATTCGGGCTCTCATGCCCACCAGCGTCGAGATCTCCATCTATGGTGCGAGCCCACAGACCTACGAACGCGTCACCGGCGTTCCCGGCTCTTTCAGACGGTTCATCAGGGGGGTGGAGCTGCTTCGCGAACGGAAGATTCCCCTCGTGATCAAGATGCCCGTGATGACCCTCAATCAGCACGAGGTGCAGCAGGCCAAGGCCCTGGTCGAGGGGTGGGGGATCCGGTTCGTCTACTCCACCGAGATCCACCCGCGCGTAGACGGGTCGCTGGAACCGCTCCGCTATCGGTTGGCGCCCCAGGATGTCGTCCGGGTCAATGAAAAGCTGGTGGGCTACCGGCAGTGGAGTGCCGATGGCGGTGGGGAGAAAGAGGAAGGGTGTGGTGGCCGGGAGGGGATGTTTACCTGCAAGTGCGGCAAGACCAGCCTGGCGGTGACACCATACGGGCAGATGAATCTGTGCGTCGCACTCCCCACTCCCAAATACGATCTCCGGACCGGCACCGTCGGGGAAGGTTGGAGGAGGTTAGTGGAGTCGGTTGATGGGGCGAATGCCAAACCCGGGGAGGCCTATGAGTGCCCCAGCTGCAATTTGCAAGGCTACTGTCGTCAGGGTCCCATGGATGCTTATCTCGAAACCAGGGATCTCGGTCCCTGCTTACCCTACTTTAAAGAGTTGGCCGGGTTGGAGAAGCAGGCCTATGAGGCGGCCAACTCGAAACAAGGCTCGGGAGCTAGTGGAGATAAAGGAGACGAGTCCTCCGATGGCTGACCTGCCTCTGTGTGGTCTGTCAATGGGCCATGGTGACCATCTCTCAAGTGAGAGGTTGGCAGGAACAGCATGAAGGGAATACGGAGTGGAACCCAAAGGACTTATCCTGATCGAAGGGGGGCAAAAAACATCATGTCAGCTGAGACGATAAGACAGATATTCATCGAGTTATTGAGGGATGGGTATTGGATCCGCTCTCCGGCGCGAGCGCAGAGCATGTCCCCTTTCATCAGAAAAGGAGATTTCTTGACGGTGAAGCCGATCACATTTGCCGAGGCTAAAATCGGAGATATTCTGGCTTACCGGACTCACGAAACCGAAAGTGTGCTGACTACCCATCGTGTGATTCAGAAAGGCAGAGATGGTGAAGGACCATACCTCATCACCAAAGGCGACCGGAGTCGTTTTCGTGATTTACCGATTACGTGCCCGACGAACGTATATGGCAAGATCGTCAGCATGGAGAGAAATGGTCGGCTCATCTCTCTGGAGACACACCTCCATCGTGTCCTAAGCTATCTCATTGCTCGGCTTTCTTTAGCCGTATGGTATTTCAGGAACGCTATGAGGGCTCCCCATCTCGTTCCTGTTAAGGTGATGCACCGGATCTTTCGGCTGACCAGGTGAAGCCGTTAGCCCATGGCCGGAAAACTCCCCACCTTAGCAACTCGGCTCCGAGCTCTCCTTGAGCAATTGCCCTATCTGCCTCGGGCGTTTGCCCTGGTGTGGGCTGCAACGCGTTACTGGACCCTGGCTTGGGCCATATTGCTGGTGCTGCAGGGTCTGCTTCCAGTAGCCATTGTCTATTTGACCCGGTGGATTGTGGATGGTCTGGTAGAAGCTGTGGCTGCTGGTGGTAGCTGGCAGAGTGTCCGTCCCACCTTGATTCTGGTCGTGTTAATGGCCGGAGTGATGCTGGCAAACGAGCTTCTGACGAGCGCCACGGGTTGGGTGCGTGCGGCCCAGGCCGAGTTAGTTCAGGACCATATCAACACACTGATCCACGAAAAGTCTGTTGCCGTAGATCTGGCGTTCTATGAATCACCGGAATACTACGATCACCTTCATCGCGCCCGCGTTGAGGCGCGTTACCGGCCCCTCACCCTGCTGGAGAATGCCGGCAGCCTGGCGCAGAACAGCATTACCCTGGTGGCCATGGCGGCGGTCCTCATTCCCTTTGGTCTTTGGCTGCCAATCGCTCTGCTGCTCAGCACTTTTCCGGCCCTTTTTGTGGTGCTGCGCTACAGCCTGCGCGAGCGTAAGTGGCGACTGCGCAGGACAGCTGATGAACGCCGCGCCTGGTATTACGACTGGTCGTTGACCAGTGGTGAAACCGCCGCCGAAATCAGGCTATTTGGATTAGGGAAACATTTTGAGTCGGCCTTTCAGGCTTTGCGCCGGCGGCTGCGCGAGGAACGCCTGCAGTTAGCCAGAGATGAAGGCGTGGCCCAAGCGGCCGCCAGAACATTGGGTCTTCTGGTCACCGGCGCCGCCTTAGCTTGGATGGCCTGGAAGACAATGCAGGGTCTTATCACCCTCGGCCAACTGGCTCTCTTTTATCAGGCTTTTCATCAGGGCCAACGCTTGATGCGCTCACTGCTGCAAAACGTGGGGCGGGCGTACGCAAACATTTTGTTTTTGAGTAATCTCTTTGAATTCCTGGATCTGGAACCTCAGGTTCTGGATCCTCGCAAGCCTTCCAAGATGCCGGCACCGTTGATGAAGGGGATCGGCTTTCATGGAGTTACCTTTCGCTATCCTGACAGTGAACGGCTGGCTCTTCGCGATTTCAACCTTTTCATTCCCGCCGGTAAGACTGTAGCGATCGTGGGGGGCAATGGTGCGGGCAAGAGTACGCTGATCAAGCTGATTTGTCGCCTCTATGACCCCGACGATGGACAGATTGAGCTGGACGGAATTGATCTGCGAGACCTCTCCCTTCAGGAGCTTCGAGGCAAAATTGCGGTGCTGCTCCAGGAGCCCGTCCACTACCACGAGACCGTCGCAGAAAACATCCGCTTGGGTGACGTGGCTACAGTCATGGACTCAATTAAAATCAAGTCCGCGGCCGCAGCAGGTAGGGCCCGAGAAGTCGTCGAACGTTTGCCCCGGGGCTATGACACCTTGTTGGGGAAGTGGTTTGTGGATGGTACTGAGCTCAGTGTGGGTGAATGGAAGCGGATATCCCTGGCAAGAACCTTTTTTCGACGGGCCCCAATCATCCTTCTCGATGAGCCGACCAGCGGCATGGATTCCTGGGCTGAGACCGAGTGGATGGATCACTTTTCCCGAGTACCTCAGGGACAAACGGCGGTAATAATTACCCATCGATTTACCACCGCAATGCGAGCGGACATCATTCATGTCATGCAAGATGGTCAAATCGTGGAGTCAGGCGGCCATGACGAGCTTTTGGCCACAGAGGGAGAATATGCCCGATCCTGGAGAAGGCAGCGACGGCAGAGTCACCAGACTACCTAACGGCGAAAGCGCGGGCAGAGCTTTTCCCAGACCAGTTTCACGCGCCACCGGTGCGCTGGAACCGAGAGGAGACCCCCGTTCGCAGGTGGCCTTTCAGCAAGAGTGAGGGCAATAAAGCCGGTGTGCGGGCTATTTCACGGGGGGGGTGTGAGTGAGTTTCAGCGGATCTTTTCAGCGATCCGTGTTAGAAGCTCGGTATGGCGCTTGTCCATATCTTGCATGTGCAGGGCCAACTGTTCCATGTGTTCTGCCAGCTTTTCCATGCGCCCATCGATGCTTTCCGGGCGACCATTCATCTTTTCCAGGCGGCCATCCATCTTTTCCAGGTGGCCATTCATGCGCTCAAGGAGTGTGTGAGTTCTCTGGTCACCCCGCTCAATCTCTCGCCGCGTCATGCGGCCGTTGTAAACGGAGAAGAGACCCACAATGAGGGCAAAAAGAGTAGCTCCTCCAAAAATATAGGTCCAGATCACTATGTCCACAAGCTTTTTATATCAGACAATCCTTGCTTTTGGAAAAGGAAGTCAGTGCTTAATCTCCTACCGGCTACCTTAAAAAACGCCAGTCCAGGCCTGCGCCGTTTAGGCCTGACCCAGGTGAGGTAAATATTCCATAGTGTTCCGTGATGTTACATCTCGGGCCACCGAAGGGCTCTTCACCTGCAACTGTGGCAAGAGCTGCCCCACGATCACGCCGTACGGGCAGATGAACCTCCGCCTCTCGGGTCTCCTCACCATCTCGACCTGAAGCTTGTACAGGTCACCCCACCCGATGAGGTGTCTGACAGATCTTCCCATGAGGAAAATCGGTCTGAAAGAATGTTTGACCAGATGAAGGACGAGGAAATTGAATTGGTCCAGCTCTTCCTAATTAGACGGGCACAAGCAGAAAAGCCTGTAGTTAAAACTTGCTGCGGCTAAAGGAAAGCGTGCGGTAGGAACCGAGTAAGTAAAATTCTTTCTCCTCGGTGCCCAAGCTGCGGTCATAATGAATTGAGCTGCCTCCGCCATTGTCAAGCGTGTTGGCAACGATGGCCCCATACCAGTGACCGCCCCCACCGATGCTGACCTCGGCATTGGGGGCGTATATTAGGCCATAGGCGCCGGAGCCACCACTGAATTCGAGGGGTTGGCTTCCTCCATAGACAAACAGGAGATCACTGGGGACTCCAGCCAGGTTGGCGATCTCGTTGGCGATGCTACCCCCACCGAAATCCACCGCTTTGTTGCTCCCGGTGATGCCGTTCCCGGCAACATTGATGACAATCGGACCCGAGTCCACCACCAGCCAAGCGCCACCACCCAACTGAATACTGTTAATATTGTAAGTCCCCGCCTGAAGGTGGAGGAATTTGCCTCCGCCGCACTTGATGTTGCCGTACTCTCCAGGCGGCGCAAGGGTAAAATGATCAGGC
This sequence comes from Acidobacteria bacterium AH-259-G07, assembly GCA_027717925.1. Classification (GTDB taxonomy): domain Bacteria; phylum Acidobacteriota; class UBA6911; order RPQK01; family JADFOI01; genus JALLOL01. The sequence goes on from JALLON010000154.1 coordinate 4,912, forward strand.
GGCCCCTCGGGCAGGTCCTTGCGGCAATCTAAGTCGCTTGTGGGCGGTGTGGGGTTTACGGGAGGCGGATTAGGGAGGCTCCAGGGTTCGTCCATTTGCTCGTATCCCTCGGTCACTACAGCCCCTCCGCCGAGGCTAATCCCGTTGGGGCTGGCGTCCAGGCAATTTCCTTCAGTGAGGCTTAAGGGGGTAGAGAGTGTCCCGTTAACCACTGTTCCACTAAAGTAAATATTTCCGTTTGAGCCCACATCTCCGTCGGTCGTATCCACGGTCGCCGAATAGGTGCCCTGACTGGAATCGAAACTGTCTACCAGACCACCACCCCCGAATGAGACGACGTCGCAGCCGCTGCCACTTCCGAAGACCGCGTATTGAAAGATCGGCTCGCCCCCCCGTTCGACAGTGGTCACAACCTGCACCGTGGCGGTGCGCACCCCGGAGATCTCCCCTTGAGAAGTAATCTGCCAGGTTGCCGACACCGATGACTGGGATGCTAAAGCATTGGAAACCAGCTCTATCCGGAGCAAGGTAGCATTGGCTGAGTAGGTGCCCTGCACCCCGGTCGCTGCTAATGGTTGATCATGCAGTGCGGCATAAAAGGAATTCTGCACCGTGGAGTCGGGATAGTTCGGGGATTCCCCATCTATCGCAGTCAGTAGAACCGGATCTCCATCATATTCCACCGGCTGCTTGGTGGTATCGTAGGAGCTGAGGTCTGTGGGTGGGGTATAGGTGTAAGTCAGCCAGTTGATGGTGCGCTGCTCGCCGGCGGAGGCCAAATATCGCGCCTGGGTAAGAAGTTTGTAGTTGTAGCTCGACCAGGTTTCCGTCTGGGCAACGAAGGTGATGCTGGCGGCCAGGGTGGATAGGCCCAGCAAAACTAACAGCGCGAAGATCAGGGCGATACCCCGTTCTTGTCGCCTTTTCTTGGTGCAGCCTCTCATCACTATCTTCCTTTCCTCTTTTTTTCTCTCATCAGCGCTCAAACTCACGGGGCCGGTGGCAGAGGCAGCCCCGGGGGCGTAGGCTGCAAGCGATCGTTGGCCTTCAATTGAGCGAGCTCTACGGCCGCCAGGAGGTTAGGAGGCGCCACGGTCAAGGAAGAGGTCACTGTGTGAAACGCTCCCGTTTCCGGATCGGCGGCAGATGTTTGAGTAGACAAGGTCACCGTTACCCTAGTGACAAAGGTAGTCCCCGTAACGGTTTGGGTTAAAAATTGAAAGCATGGAACGCCCCCAGGGTTACTTACCAGGTTGTCCAATAATACCGACGCAGGGTTCTGCGCTGCTGCGCTGATGGGCGTTATGGACCGGGTCAGGACTCCTTGGGCAGTGTCACAGTTGTATTCCACATAGAGAAGAGTTCCATCCGCATTGATGTCACCAAAAATTTGCAACTGGTTCGCCGTGCCGAGAACACCCGTGGGAAAAGCGCCCAAGGCATTCACTAACGTGTCATCGTTGTGATCATTTTTGAAAATACCTGTGATCGATCCTGAACCGACAGCAGTCACTGTCACGAGTTCTTCTGCTTCTCCTGTGT
>JALLON010000155.1 GCA_027717925.1 Acidobacteria bacterium AH-259-G07
GAAGGTGGTTCGGCATAGCCGGATCGTCACGTTTCAGATGGCGGAGGTAGCTATAAGCAAGGAGATATTTGCCGAGATGTTGTTTCGAATTGACCGATTGAGATGGACTACAGCCTAGCGCCAAGTGTTTCTGATAAAGTGGCTGGAGAGGTGTCTAAACTTATCAGATTTTGACAAAAGCACCTGAATAACTCAAGAATCAGAGGCCCTTTTCAGCCGAAAGATGAGGAAAGAACAGTTGATTCAAGGTTGGGGGTTGATAGGCTTTGGTCATTCATCACGAGTTGGCTTGAGGACTCATATCCGAAGTTAATATGAGGAATGTCGGTCTAATGCATAAAAAGTTAAGAAATATGAAAGTTATTATTGGAATCTGGATTTCCTCTGTACTGATTATTGTGTCCCTTTTAACAGTTTCCATCATCTTAGCTCAGAATAAGATTGTCTACATCATTTACATTAAAGAGGAGATAAGTCGAAGGATTCCATCATATATCGAACGATCATTCCGTGATGCTGAGGCTGCGGGAGCAGATGCTGTAATATTGGAGATCGATACACTCGGAGGCTGGCTGGATGCCGGTGTCAAGGTAAGAGACGAAATACTGAACTCCAAAATTCGAACTATAGCTTTCATAAATAAGAGAGCAATTTCAGCAGGTGCACTTATCTCATTGGCTGCTGATTCAATAATCATGGCACCTGGAGCTACAATTGGAGCCTCCACCCCTGTGAACTTTCTGGGTGAAAAGGCTTCAGAAAAAGTAATATCTTATTGGCGAGCAGAGATGAGGGCAACTGCTGAGAAGAACAAACGACCTGTCCGAATAGCAGATGCAATGGTCGATGAAGTTGTTGAGATACCCGGCTTAATTGAGAAGGGGAAGTTACTAACTCTTACCACTGAAGAGGCATTGAAATATGAGATAGCCGATTATCAGGCCGAAGACATTGCTGAGGTGTTAGAAACCGTAGACATGTCGGAAGCCCAGGTTATTCAAGGTCCTACAAGAATGGATAATATAAAGGAATGGCTAAAGCCCCAACTAATATGGTTTATCGTGGGTTTAATTTTTCTACTTTTAGAGTTTGCCATTCCTGGTCTGATTACCGTTTTCTTCGGGATCGGCGCATGGATAGTGGCAACATTATGTTTATTTTTGGATATTTCATTAAACACACAATTATTCATTTTCATTTTTTCTTCTGTTTTGCTCCTGGTGTCCTTACGAAAATGGTTCAAGACATTATTCGCAGGTAGAGATTCACCAAGTCGATTCGAAGCCGAAAGCCTGGATGCATTTTTAGGTAAGAAAGCCATTGTTACAAAAGAGATTACGCCGAACACGAAAGGAAAAGTTGAATTTCGAGGGACATACTGGGATGCGGAAGCATACGAAACCATACCTGAAGGCGCTTCAGTTGAAATACTTGACAAAGACAACATAACCATAATTGTAAAATCACTTTAACTCTAAAGGAGGTGTGCCATGGAACCTGGAACATATATTTTAATAGGTGTAATTATTTTGGCCATCATCGTATTCTCCCAAACTATAAGAATCGTTGCGCAAAGAACAGCCTTTATTGTGGAACGCCTGGGGAAGTATAGTAAGACACTCGATGCGGGATTTCATATCCTTACCCCATTTTTCGATAAAGTTGCTTACAAGCACACCCTGAAGGAACAAGCAATAGACGTTCCTTCTCAATCATGCATTACAAAAGATAATATTGCGGTGGAAGTCGATGGGATTATTTACTTGCAGGTTATCGACCCCAAGAAAGCTTCGTATGGCATCAATATGTATCAGTTTGCGTCGACTCAACTTGCCCAAACCACCATGAGGAGCGTGATTGGCAAACTAGAGCTTGACAAAACATTTGAAGAAAGGGAAACGATAAATTTTGCAATCGTGGATGCCGTGGATAAGGCTTCCGACCCCTGGGGTGTGAAAGTGACGAGATACGAGGTGAAGAATATTGTTCCACCTCAGAGCATTAAAGACGCTATGGAAAAGCAGATGCGGGCCGTGCGAGAGAAAAGGGCCAACATTGCAGAATCGGAAGGTGATAAACAAGCTAAAATAAATCGTGCGGAAGGAGATAAGCAGGAGATGATTGAGCGCTCGGAAGGCGAAAAACAAAAAAGGATCAATGAGGCAATCGGGCGCGCTGAAGAGATCGAACGGGTTGCAGAGGCAACGGCAAAGGGAATTAGAGAAATTGCTGCTGCAATAAATGAAGAAGGTGGCATTAATGCCGTGAATCTGCGAGTTGCTGAACAATATATAAACGAATTCGGGAAACTGGCTAAGACCAACAATTCAATTATAATTCCATCAAATCTTTCCGATTTGACCGGGATGATATCAACCGCTATGACGGTCATTAAGGATCAATCAAAATCGACAGATTGAGAATTTGGCCTAACAATGCATCAACCTGACGCTGCCGAAGGGGCGGAATTCTCAAGGGTGAGCCGGATTGGGAGGCGCTTCCTAAGAACACACCTTGGAACATCCGCACTCTTCTGCGTCGATGCCTTCAGAAAGACCCTCATGAGCGGCTCCATGACATAGCTGACGCCCGAATTGAGATGAAGCAAGCCCTGAGGGAGCCTTCGTTGGACACTGAGTTAGCGTTGCCCAGGGCTGCACCTTCTTACTGGCGGCAAGTACTTCCGTGGGCCTTGCTCAGCGGTGTCATGACAGTGGCTGCAGTGATCATTGCGGCGCTTCATTTTGGCGAGACACCCGAGGAATTGCACACCCGGCGCTTTTTCGTCTCCCTACCGGAGAAGATGAGTCTTGAGGTGTTGGACGTGTCCGTAATTTCGCCTGACGGTCTGCATATCGCCTTTACGGGTGTGTCTGCGGAGGGCAAACAGCTGCTGTGGCTCCACTCGCTCGATTCCTTGACCGCCCGATCGCTGAGCGGAACGGATGGCGCTGAGCTTGCCTTCTGGTCACCGGATAGCCGCTTCATCGGATTTTTTGCCGATCAAAAGCTCAAGAAGATCAGGCACTCCGGGGGCCCCGCGCAAACACTCTGCGATGCCCCACTCGCTCGGGGCGGCACGTGGAACCGCGACGGAGTCATCCTCTTTGGGACCCGTCGAGACGGGCTCTATCGTGTTTCAGAGGCAGGCGGTACAGCCACGCTGTTGACGACACTGGACAAATCGCATGGTGAACTCGATCATCGGTGGCCCTACTTCCTGCCGGATGGTCGTCACTTCCTGTACGTCGCGGAAGGTCCCCAGGCGGGGCAAGGGGATGTTTACCTTGGATCATTGGAATCCAAGAATGTAAAACAGCTTTTGAGCGATTACTCAAACACGGTGTACGTCCCGCCGGGGTATCTTCTCTTTGTACGCAAAGACACGCTGATGGCCCAGCCCTTCGATGCCAAAAATTTGCAAATGACGGGCCAGGCAGCTCCGGTGGCTGAGCAGGTGTACTATGACGCGGCTTATGGCGTGGGACACTTCTCCGCTTCCGAGGATAAAGTGCTGGTCTATCATCAAGGTCTTGGCGTAGAGCAGAGACAACTGGTCTGGGTGGATCGCGAGGGGCAAGAGGAGCCCTTGGCTGCGGAGCCGGGCCTTTACTTTGACCCGCGGATCTCACCAGATGGTTCGCGTGTGGCTATCACCATCGATGACTCGGGCAACCGCGACGTGTGGATTTATGACCTGGCTCGTGAGACACCGACGCGGCTTACCTTCGATCCGGCTGGTGATGAGCAGCCCCTCTGGACGCCGGATGGTCTGCGCGTGGTGTTCCGATCAGGCCGCGAAGGAGGAGGGTTGTTCTGGAAGGCGGCTGATGGCACCGGTCAGGTGGAGCGCCTTACGACGAGCGCAAACATTCAACGCCCATATTCCTTCTCGCCCGACGGGAAGAGGCTGGTTTTCCTCGAAGATAATCCTGAAACGGGGTTTGACTTGCACGTGCTGTCGATGGAGGGTGAACCCAGCGCGCAGCCGCTTCTGCAGACGCAGTTTAGTGAGGGCCGTAGCGCGATCTCACCCGATGGCCGCTGGATGGCCTATCGCTCCAATGAGTCGGGGCAGGACGAAGTCTACGTTCGGCCTTTTCCCAAGGTGGAGGAAGGAAAGTGGCAGATCTCAAGCGAAGGAGGAATCTCACCTGTGTGGTCACCGAAGGGACGGGAGCTGTTCTATCGCAACGGCGAGGCAATGATCGTGGTCCGCATCCAATCCGAGCCCACCTTTACGGCAGGGAGTCGAGAGGTCTTGTTCAGGGGAAGGTATTTTATTGGCCCTGGACGACACTACGATATTTCCCCCGACGGTCAGCGCTTCCTGATGATCAAGGAAGGCGGACAGACGGAGGACACATCAGCACCGACGCAATTGATCATCGTCCTCAACTGGTTTGAAGAACTCAAGCGGCTTGTGCCGACGGAGGAGTGAGACGATTGGCAGGAGGAGCTCTCAATTGGATCGATTACCCTCGTTTCTCAACGCTACGACCACAAACTTGTCAGTTGTTTCTTAATTGACAAGGGATTCGCTCCATGGTACGTTATTTTTTACACACCACAAGGGAGGAGGAAATACAAATGAAATTCTCTTGGTTCACCAGGGCCGCCGTTATGGCAGTGCTGGCCTCTTTGGTTGCCGTCTTGTCTCCGGTGTGTCTTGCTCAGTCCGATACTCCAGAGGCTGCGCCCTTGTTGAATGTTGCGATTGTTCAGGTCAACTATGACATGCGGGGCGAATTTGAAGCCTTGCAGAAGGAGTACATCGCAGCCTGGAAGAAGCGTGGTTTTCCCGCTCGTAACGTTTGGCGGGTGGTGCGCGGCCACACCAACGAGTACCACATCGTGAGTCCGCTTGAGAAGTATGCTGACCTGGACGAGAGCCGCCCGGTGATGGACGAACCGGACTGGACACGCTGGATTGCACGAGTCACCAAGTGTATTGAAAGCCGGCGGGTGCTGACCTTCGAATACCGAAGCGATTTGAGTATTCCCATCAAGGCTGGACGGCCCTTTCGGCTTGCCCAGCTTTCGCTCCACGAGATTGATGGAGGTCGAAATCCAGACTACATTGAACTCAGAGAGAAGGAGATACTTCCAGCCTACAAGAAAGCCGGCTTTGACGGCCTCTATGTGTATCGCGCTCGCTACGGGGACAGCCGACGGCTTTGGGCGGTTGTGCGGCTGGCAGACTCATGGGCTGACTTCGATAAGCCGGGCCCTCTGCAGAGAGCCCTCGGCGAAGAGGGCTTCCAAGCGCTGGTTGGCAAGTTCGGTCAGATGGTCGAGCGCAGCGAGTGGCTCGTGCTTCAACACCTGCCGGAGCTGAGCCATAACCCCGGCCAGTAAGAGCAGCCAGAGCAGGCATCAGCGAGAAGCCAGAATTAATCGTCGTCCTCAACTGGTTTGAGAACTCCAGCGCCTGGTACCCACGGGGGAGTGACTCCACCCGCCAGACACGCGCTCCTGGCTTTTCTCCTATGGCTTATCCTCTTAGATTCTTACTTGAGTTGACAGAATCGTGTTTTTATTGCGTGGTAGGTTGATTATACGAGGAAGAGAAGCCAAGGGGCGTAAAATGATTTGCATATCATGAACGACAGGCCACCTCCGCCAAAACCGCCAACGCCACCTCAGCCACCACCTAAACCACCTAGTCCTCCCTCTCCGTCTGGGGTTGAGGGTCTGAGTTGACTCCCGCTTCACCGACCTGCTGCGCCGCATAGGCTTGGGGCCTTGACTGCTTCACAGCTACCTTCACAGTCAAATCAGCTCAGAAAGATAGTTCGCAAAGTTCGCACTCAATTCGCACCCAAATTGCGAATCACAACTCATAGAAAATAAATCACTTAACCTAATAGTTCGCAGATTCGCAGGGGATAGGCATATCTACTCAGATTGGCTATCTAGATCTGTATATATAAGGGGTACTGCAAAATTGCGAATTTAGGCCTTAACTTTTTTGGAATCAGTTAGTTATGATTCGAAAATGGGCTTGCGAACTATTGCGAAACATCCAGCCAACCCGAAGTGAGTCTGTAGTTACGAATAGAAAGGGGCGAAGTTTTAGCCCGCTTTCATTGCACGGGGAACGACAAGCCAACGGAGATGCCAACCGGCAAGCCTGCAGCAATGCTGAACCCATTAGCCCCAAGCTTCTTTCCAAGAGCATTAGTGACGGCCCTGAGTTTTTGAATCCATTTCTCAAGTCTTTTAAGGATCGCAGGTCGCTGTTGAGCAGCTGAATTGAGGATGGACGTTAAAAGGATTAAACGACCTAGGGCAAGTTCTGGCTGGTCAACCATTAAAGATTCGATGGTGCTTAGCCCTTCCTTCATGAGAGCATCAAACTGACTATCAACCTCTACAGCCAGGTAAGGGCTCATTTGAGCCGTCTGGTCCCATTTGCTTAGTAGTTGATCCAA
>JALLON010000156.1 GCA_027717925.1 Acidobacteria bacterium AH-259-G07
AGCGGTGTTTTCCTCTGGTCTCAACAGTGGCAACTCGTGGCCACGTTGTCCAGCGACGTCTCGGAAGGGGAAACGCTGCTCAGCGTTGATTGGGTGGACACCGGGACGGCAGGCTACTTAGTCCTGATTGAATCACGAGACGGCGAAGTAACGGAAACCGGCGAGATCGAGCACATCTACGGCAACTACCTGGTCTTGAAGGACCGGCTGAAGAACGATTTTGTGGCCGGCTCCAAGATCTACCAGTAGCCACTGACCGGCTGTCAGCTGTCAGCTGTTTCGTGGATGGTGGTGAGCTTTACGATCTCGTAGTTTTTGAACCCGCGTGGGATCCGTATTTGAACCTCGTCACCCTCGTCGTGTCCTATCAGACTCTTCCCAATTGGGGAACTGGTTGAAATCAATCCTTTATCTACGTCGGACTCCTCACTGCTAACTAGTCGGTAGGTCACTTCTTTTCCCGTGTTCAAATCCAAAAGCACCACCGTGGAACCGTACGAGACCTTGTCGGTTGGGATCTTGTTGAGATTGATCATGGAAAGCGTAGCAAGGCGCTGACGCAGCTGCGCTAGTTGCGCTTGAAGATAGGATTGTCTTTCTTTCGCGGTTTGGTACTCGGCATTTTCGCGCAGATCTCCGAGCTCCAAAGCGTGCCTCAGGGCTTTTGGAATCTCGTCTCTTAGTTCTCTGTTCAGTTTGCGTATCTCGTTTTCCAATTTCTTCTTGGCTTCTTTCAAAAGCTCACCGCCTTACTTGCCAGGTGTAAAAAGGTCCCAGGAAAAATTCCGAGATAAAAGGTTCCCACCACCATAATCGCGATAACGATGCGCACCGGTGTAGGAACAATGATTGGAGTGCCTTCATCCTTCGACTCCCCCATATACATAAATACGATCACCCTTAAATAATAGTAAATTCCAATTGCCGACGCGATCACGGCGATCACGACCAGCCAGTACATCTCGCTTTGCATGGCTGCGGCAAAGAGGAACAACTTTCCCATAAATCCCCCTGTGGCCGGGATTCCCGCCAAGGAAATCAAAAAAACGGAAAGCGCGATACTCAAAAACGGATACCGATAACCAAGGTCGCTGTAGTCATCAATGCCGATATACTTTTCGCCTTCACGCCCAATGACCTGCACCACGGCGAAAGCTCCTAGAGTCATTAAAGCGTACGCCACCAGGTAAAAAAGGATACTTTGGGTACCCAGCCGGTTGTGGGCCGTGAGTCCCACCAGCAGGTATCCGGCATGAGCGATCGACGAGTAGGCTAACATTCGTTTGATGTTCGTTTGCGCTAAGGCGGCAATGTTTCCAATCGCCATCGTCAGGACGGCTGAGACCCACAAGATGGCCTGCCAGTGTTGGCTAAGCTCGGGGAGGACCTGATAGAGAACTCGCACAAGTGCCACAAATGCCGCCGCTTTGGATCCTACGGCCAGGTGGGCTGTAATCGGAACAGGTGCGCCTTCATATACATCGGGAGTCCACACGTGGAAGGGGGCCAGAGAGGCCTTGAAGCCGAAGCCCACAACCATCAGACCTAACCCCAGGAAGAGTGTAAGTGGATAATTCTCGGAGGCTTCTATCACCTGAGCGATCTTCAAATATTTCGTTGATCCGGCTGCGCCGTAGACAAAAGCAATTCCATACAGAAGGAAGCCACTGGAAAAGGCTCCGAGGAGAAAATACTTCAAGGCGGATTCGGTCGACTTCATCTCCCCTTCTTTGAAACCCGCCAGTACGTAGGTTGAGATGGAGAGGACCTCCAGGCCCAAAAAAGTCATGATCAGGTCAGCACTGGTGGCCATCAATAACATACCCACGGTCGCAAAAAGAAGAAGGGAGAAGAACTCACCATATGGAAGCTTTTCCCGCTCCAGATAATTTATGGAGACCAAAACGATGGCTGCACTTGCGAACAGAAAGAGAATTTTGCAAAACTGCCCGAAATAGTCCTGAAAAATCATTCCAAAAAACACCAGGCCCGTTGCTCCGCATTGTGCAGTCACGCAGATCAAAGCTAAGACCATTCCAAATAGGGCAACAAATCCAAGCGCACTCTGGCGCGCCTTGGGAGTAAAAGGGATAAGGATCATGATCAGGATCCCAAACAGGGACAGGATGATTTCGGGTAACACAGCAGTGTAGTTAATGTCCACTGTACTCAACTCGGTAGATTTGAGGTTCACGAACGTGTTCTATTCGATCCACAACTTTTTGAACGGAGGTGTCCATCTTGCGAAGAAAAGTGCTGGAGTAAAGGCCCATCCACAAGGCCAAAATGACGATTGGCACTAATATAAGAATTTCTCGCCAATTAAGATCGGGTAAGGCAAGGTTTTTCTCGTTCTGTAAAGTTCCCATGAAAACTCGTTGATACATCCACAACATGTAAACGGCTGAAAGCACTATACCGGAAGCAGCGAAAGCGGCACGGCCGGCATTTTCCAGGAAGGTACCCTGCAGAATGAGAAATTCGCCAACAAATCCGTTCAGACCGGGAAGCCCAATGCTGCTTAGAGCGATGACCATGAAAAAGGCGGCGTAGCAGGGCATTACGTGAGCCAAGCCACCGAAATCTTCAATCAAGTGGGTATGGCGACGGTCGTAAATCATTCCCACTAGGAGGAAAAGAGCTCCTGTGGAAACACCATGATTCAGCATTTGATAAGTCGCACCCTCAATGGACTGGAAATTAAAAGCAAAAATGCCCAAAACAACAAAACCGAGGTGACTGATCGAGGAATAAGCGACAAGTTTTTTTATATCCGGTTGCACCATAGCCACCAATGCGCCATAGATGATCCCAATAATGGCTAGAAGGGAAATGGCCGGTGCCAGCTGTACGGACACTGCAGGAAACATCGGCAGACAGAATCTGAGAAGACCATAGATTCCCATCTTGAGCAAAATACCGGCAAGAAGTACCGAGCCGGCAGTTGGCGCTTCGACGTGAGCATCAGGAAGCCACGTGTGGAAAGGGAAAAGTGGGACTTTGACGGCGAAGGCCAAGAAAAAAGCCAGAAAAAGAAGACGTTCGGCCAACGGTGAAAGTACAATTTCACCACTGGAAAGCTTCTGGGTAATCTCTACTAAGTCAAAGTTTTGGGCTTCATTGAAAAAGTAAAGCGAGATAATGGCGGCCAGCATGAGCAAGGAACCAGCCATGGTGTAAATAAAGAATTTGACAGCTGCGTAGATGCGACGCTCACCCCCCCAAACGCCGATCAAAAAGTACATGGGGACCAGCATGACCTCCCAAAAGACGTAAAAGAGGATCAGATCAAGTGAGATGAACACCCCAATCATACCCACTTCAAGCAGCAGCATAAAAAACATGTAAGATTTGACTTTCTCTTCGATGCTCCAGCTGGCGAGTACGGCCACAGGCACCAGAAAGGTGGTCAAAATCACTAAAAAAAGACTGATGCCATCTATCCCTACGTGGTAGCGAACGTGCAACCCCCCCACATCAAACCAGGATATGTCCTGGACAAATTGCATGGTGTCGATCTCGGAGTCAAAGTGGGATACCAGAAGTAGAGAGCAAAGAAAGGTGAGGGTGGTGAAGAACAGAGCAGTGCCTCTTAACAGATGAATCTTCCTGCTGGGAACAAAGGCAACCATGGAAGCCCCCGCTGCGAGGATCAACAGCAAAGCGGTTAACAGCACTTCAGTTTCAAGCATTGCGCTAGAAGGAGGTCAAGTAGTAATAGAGAAAGATTAAGATTGCCCCACCCAGGATCCAAGTCGCATACACGCGAGCGTAGCCACTTTGCATGCGCTTGAGCGCGTGGCTCCATGTTTGCATCAGGGAAGCGGTTCCATTGACCAGCCCATCAATAACATTCACATCGATGCTCTTCCAAAGGATCTTCCGGGAGAATCCGCGAATGGATCGCACGAGCATCCAATCGTACATTTCATCAACGAAAAACTTCCTCCAAATCAGCTGATACAGCAGGGAAAAGCGGGCTGCGAGACGCTCGGTGATCTGCCGGTCCCTGATGTACAGTTGGTAGGCGGCCGCGATGCCGAAGAATGTCACGAGGATCGCTATCAACGCGAGGTGACTCTCAGAAAAATGACCGTGTTCCTCAACTGAGGCCGGTTCCGGCATATACCGGAACGACGGTGCCAAGAAACCTTCCAGGCGGTTTGTCCCGAGATATTCTGGGAGCCCAACAAACCCCGCCACTATGGAGAAAAAGGCCAGGATCATGAAAGGCACCTTGATTAGCGAGGAAGGCTCCGTTGGAGAATGAGGGGTGCTCTCATGATGCGCCTCCTCAAATCGCTCCGCTCCGTAAAAAACCAGAAAAATCAAGCGAAACATATAAAAGGCGGTTAATCCGGCTACAAGGACTCCCACGAACCAAAAGGCTCCATTTCCAAGAGGGCTACTGTAAGCCTTCCAGAGAATTTCCTCTTTGGAAAAGAATCCTGAAAATAGGGGCACACCGGCAATCGCGAGAGTTGCAATCCACATGGTGTAGAAGGTCACGCGTAAGTATTTTCTTAATCCTCCCATCTTCATGAGATCCTGTTCGTGATGCAGCGCCAAAATCACACTTCCGGAGCCAAGGAAGAGAAGCGCCTTGAAGAACGCATGGGTCATCAAATGAAAAATACCCGCACTGAATGCTCCCACTCCTACAGCCAAAAACATGTAGCCCAGCTGGCTGATCGTCGAATAAGCAAGAACTTTTTTGATGTCCCGTTGAGCCATGGCGATCAGTGCCGCCAGCAAAGCAGTGGAAATGCCCACTGCTGCAACAATGAAGAGCGTCTCGGGAGCTCGGGTATAAAGTGGAGCCGAACGGGCAATCATATACACTCCCGCCGTGACCATGGTCGCCGCATGAATCAGAGCACTGACCGGTGTGGGTCCCTCCATCGCATCAGGGAGCCAGACGTACAAGGGAATTTGCGCGCTCTTACCCGTAGCCCCAATAAACAGTAACAAGGTAATGGCTCCCAAGACCCCGAAACCAGCTGTGGGTTCCGGGAATTGATCAGAAACTGTCCGAAAAACGGTGAGGTATTCCAGACTTTCAAACTGACGGAAGATCAGAAAAATTCCTATGATGAAACCAACATCTCCGATTCGGTTGACGATAAAGGCTTTTTTCGCGGCATCGCCGGCACTTCTCTTTTCAAAGTAGTATCCGATGAGCAGGTAAGAACAGAGACCAACCCCTTCCCAACCTACAAACATCAGCAGGTAGTTGTCGGCCAGGACCAGCACACTCATCATGAAAATAAAAAGATTCAGGTAGGAGAAATAACGGTAGTAACCCTCCTCTCCTGCCATGTACTCCACGGAGTAAACATGGATGAGGAACCCCACACCTGTGACGACCAAAATCATGACCATCGAGAGGGGATCCAGAAGAAAAGAAAATTCGGAAACGAGGTTTCCAGATTGGATCCAGGTGAAAAGGCTGCGGGAGATAGTTCTTTTGTCGACTGGCAGTTGGATGAATTCCCAGAAAGTGAGCAGGCAGATCAAAAAGCTCAAACCCACGGTTGAGCAGGAAAGCCAAGCAATGACTTGGCGAGAGAAACGCCGGCCAAAGATGCCATTAATAGCAAAACCGAACAGGGGGATTAAAATCAAAACCCAGTAATTTTCCAGCATTTCCTACCACTTCATCGTGTTGGCTTGATCAACGTCGAGCGTATCGGTGCGCCGAGACAAGAGAACGATCAGTGCCAAACCAACTGCCGCTTCGGCAGCGGCGACGGTCATTACAAAGAAGACAAAAATCTGCCCATCCACCTGGTTCAGAAAGCGGGAGAAAGTGATAAAAGTCAGATTCACCGCATTGAGCATTAACTCCACGCACATGAACATGGTGATCACGTTCCGACGAATGATCACCCCCAAGGCTCCGATCGCAAAAAGAATTGCCGCCAAAGCAAGATAATGAGTGGCTGGAACCATGCTTTTAGTCGGGCCGTTTGGTTAAAACCACCGCTCCGAGAACAGCTGCCAATATAAGAATTGAAGTGACCTCAAAGGGAAGTAGGTAATCCTGAAATAAGGAGCGAGCGAGGGTCTGAGTATCTACACCCGGCGCAGAGGACCAATCGGTTTGGTCGACTAAGGAGACGGGAAAAGCCCGCAGAAGAAGGAAGGCAAAAAGGGCTGCCAAGGGAAGCGCCAGAATAGAAATTTTCTTGAGGCGATTCGGGGGAAAAATTTCAGATTCCGGGTCTAGAAGCATGATCACGAAGAGAAATAAGACCATGATGGCTCCCGCGTAGACGATGATCTGGATGGCGGCAATAAATTGTGCCCCGAGCTGAAAAAATAGCCCGGCAATGGCCCCAAAACAGACGATCAGAGACAGGGCACTGTAAACAGCCCGGCGCATGGCTAC
>JALLON010000157.1 GCA_027717925.1 Acidobacteria bacterium AH-259-G07
AGTTCCGGAACACAGGCTCGAGACGGTAAACTGGCGACAAAAAGGGCCGCCGCAGCGATATCCTCCGGTTTGAGAATCCGCTCACGATGATCCGGACTCACTGGTTCCGGCCGACAGTCCAGAATCGGTGTGTCGACCTCGCCCGGACACAGGGCTGTCGCCCGAATCCCATATTGGGCTTCCTCTTCGTTGATGGCATGGGTTAAGGCCAGCATGCCATGCTTGGAGGCGGAGTATGCTGCACCGGACAGTTGACTGGCTCGTTTGGCGGCGATGGAGGCCATGTTGATGATCAAGCCATAGCCCCGTTTTCGCATTCCCGGTAGAACCGCACGAACGCAGTTGAAGGCCCCCGTTAAATTAATGGCCATGGTCCGATCCCAATCAGACGGATCCACTTCTGCCACCGAGCGGCGAACCGTGTTGATCCCTGCGTTGTTGACCAGCAGGCTTATTTCCCCAAGGCGCACGGTCACCTGCTGAATGATGGCGTTGACTGCCGCGCGGTCAGACACATCACACGGACAACACAGCACCTGCTCCTCGGGCAGGCGCGAAGCCGCTGACTGCAGTTTCTCGGCACGCCGGCCCAGCAAAGCGACCCGGGCACCGCTGTCAACAAAAGCCTGGGCGATGGCCCAACCGATTCCACTGCCGGCCCCGGTGACAAGGGCGATGCGCTCCTTTAACAAGGACATGACTGCCTTCCCTCCTTCAACCACACTTTAAGCCGCCGGAGCCCCTCTTCCATGCCGATCTTAGGCTCGTAGCCAAGGTCTTGGCGGGCGGCCGTGATATCGAACCAGTGAGCGGTGGCCAGTTCTTCGGCCAGAAAGCGCGTCATTGGCGGCTGTGCCCGGAGCCGCAGCGTTTTATACAGGATCTCGCACAGCCAGCCGGCAGCATAGGCGGCGCGAGGAGAAATGGTATGGGTAGCAGGGGGAAGCTCGGCTGCCTGCAGAATGCGATTGACGAAGTCCCACAGGGCTACCGGCTGCCCTTGTGAAATGAAAAAAGCCCTCCCGGAGATTGGCGAGCCGGGCCATAATCGATGGGCTGCCAGAATGTGTGCCTCCGCCGCGTCATCAACATATGTAACGTCGACCATCCTCGGGATCTTTCCGATTTTCCGCAGTCTTCCCTTCCGGCCAAGGGCAAGAATGCCAGGCACCAGGTGAGTATCTCCGGGCCCCCATATAAGATGGGGCCGCAGCGCGATGGTGGCCAGATGCGCATCGTTGGCAGCAAGAATCATCCGCTCGGCAGTGGCTTTGGTGGTCGGGTAGGCTGCCTTGTAGTCGTGAGGATACGGAACCGATTCATCCACCCCTTCCATATCACCTCCGTCGAACACAACGCTTGGTGAGCTGGTGTAAACAAGCCGCGGAATTCCAAGGGAACGGCAGGCCGCAATGACATTTTTCGTCCCAATGACATTGACCCGATAGTACTCGTCGTAGTGGCCCCAGATACCCGCCTTGGCAGCCACATGGAAAACAATCTCGCGATCCCGGCAGGCCTTTGCTACTGCCTGTGCGTCGGCGAGATCTCCCCGAAATACTTCCACGCCGAGAGCTTCAAGCGCAGGATAGCTTCCCCGGGAAAAACTACCAACGCTCGAGCCCTGTTCGAGCAAGCATCTGACAACGGCTCCTCCGAGAAAACCCCCTCCGCCGGTCACCAGTGCTCTCATGAGAGCTGCTCACCTGCCCAAAGCGCAAGCTTTTCACGGAAAATCTTGGCGTTGTGCCGCACATCAACCGGGAAAGAAGGGTGGAAAAGCAGCGTCTTTATTGCCCGTGTTTGAGGATGAGAAATGCCCAGAGCCAGGATCTCCTGTTTGAGCTGTTCCGAGCCTTTCCACTTTCTCTTGTCTTCCAATTCCACGCACAGGACAGGACGCTGGTAGGGTGGATCACCTACGCCGACAAGGGCGCTGCGGTGAACCTCGGGGTGCTGATTAAAAATTCCTTCACAGGGAACAGTCAAGAAGGTCCGTTGGCGCGTGATCACCCGCTGTGACTTGCGGCCACAGAACCACACGCGTCCCCTCTGGTCAAGATAGCCGAGATCGCCCATGCGGTGTCGAACCTCTTGGCCGGCCTGAATTTTGGCGAGATTATTGGCCTCCGGGCGCCCGAAATACTCTCGGGAAACATTCGCTCCCCACACCACCAATTCTCCAATTTCGCCGGCAGGAACGAGAAGATCCTCTGACCAGCTCCTAATGGGCTCATCTGTGATGTTGATAACCGCCAGATGAACACCTCCAATGGGACGTCCAACACAAACCCCTTTCCCCTGAGCCGTCCCGCTTTCTTTTAATACCTCGCGGCCGGATATCGAGCACACCGGCAAGGCTTCTGTGGCCCCATACGGGGTGTGGATATCAGCATGAGGTCCCAACAGCCTGGAGAAACACTTCAGGATTTTCGCGGAGACCGGCGCACCTGCCGATAGAACGCGCCTGATGGTTGGAAGCGTGATTCCACGGCGCTCCCCATACCGACCCACGCGGTCCAGTAAAGCCGGGGAACCAAACATATGGGTTACTTTGTACCTTTGAATGGAGTTGATGATCTCAAGCGGATCGACCCGACCGGGTTGAGTAAAGTCCATTTCAGGAAAGACAGTGGTTACCCTTAGGACTGGATCGAAAAGCGCAAAGAGCGGAAAGGTGGCCAGATCAATCTCTCCCGGCTCGATACCGAAGTGATCTCGAAGCAGGCAAGCCTGAGAGGAGAACATCCCATGCGTATAAACGACTCCCTTCGGGATGCCTGTACTGCCTGAGGTGAACACAATCGCAGCCGGATCATCCACTGCTAAGGGTTGGGGGGTGAAGCCTTCACCGGTGCCTCCCATACGCATGACCTGGTGGACGGACGGTCCGCCCCAAAGCCGCACTCGCCCTGCAGTCACACAAATTCGCAGTGTCTCACGGGCCCAGCCAAATAACATGCGGGCAGCATGCGCTAGAGGAATTCCAATGAAGGCTTGTGCCTTCGATTCTCCTAGACACTTGCCCAGGTTTTGCCAGCCCATGCCGGGATCTACAAGAACGAGGATCGCGCCTATTTTAATGAGAGCAAAGGTTAAGATGAGGAAATCAACACCTGGTTTTAACATCAGAACAGTACGAGTGTCCCGCTGAATTCCGAGGTGCTTCAAGCCTCGGGCACAGCGACTGCTTCTTGTGTCCAGTTCATGAAAAGTGAGAGCACCATTAGGGGATATAAGAGCCGGTTGAGACGGCTGCTCCGCTGCCAGAATAGAAAGATGCTCTGCGATGTTGCTTGGCCTGCTCATTGCGCTCCCTGCTTCAGCGGGTGATTTGCCAGGAACTCGCCAACCAGTGACACAATGGCTGCAGGCACTTCTTCAAGAACGTAATGCCCGGCCTGTGAAAACCGGTGTACCTCGGCTTTTGGAAAACGCTTGACCCATTCCTGAAGAAAATCATGGTCGAAGACGAAATCTTGTTCTCCCCAGCAAATCAACATGGGCGTTTTTTGGAATTGATAAAGACCCTCCTGCGTTTTTCGGAGTAGCGCATAGGAGGGATCACCCGGCGTGAGGGGAATGTCTTGGACAAAGCGCAGCGTGGCAATCCTGTTTTTCCAGGAGTCATAAGGGCCTGTGTAGGCTCGCCGGACCTGTGTTGACATGGGGCGCAGCCGGCAGCCCACATAAGTGGCAGCCACAGAGAAGGCGTTAAATCTTCGGATGAGAAAGGCCGCCACTCGAGAATCTCTGCAGAACCTTAGAGACCAGGGAAGAGTTTTTCCAGGGGGAAGTAAGAACGCGGCCGTATTGAGAATGATGAGCCGTCCAATGCTGGACGGGTGGTGGGTCGCATAAGTCATCCCAATCGGCCCACCCCAGTCGTGCATGATTAAAGTGATGTTGCGGGTCACCCCAAGCTGAGCCAGCAGCGATTCCAAATCAGAGACCCGCTGAGCCAGCCTATACTCATAATCGGCGCTGTGGGGTTTGTCCGAAAGTCCGCAGCCCATGTGATCGGGCACGATCACACGGTAAGAGCCCCGCAGGGACACAACGAGCTCCCGATACATGAAAGACCAGCTCGGGTTTCCATGAATCATCACTACGGGCTTGCCATACCCTTCGTCCAGGTAGTGATATTTGTGGCCATTACGGTCCAGATAATGGGACTGAAAGTCGTAAAGGTGCCTGATTTGATCCACAGAAAAACTCATCGGCGAGTCGGTCTTAAAGAAAACGTGGGGCTCGCAAGATCACAGTCGATCAGTACCTGAACGAACCTAGAGCGCTGGTCACACCGGCGCTTCCCATGACCAGGAGGACCCTCATACCTCGCCAGAGTTTTCCTTCCGCTTCGGCCACGGCTAACGCCAGTGGGAGAGACGCGGAAACGGTGTTCCCAAACCGCGCATGAGTCTCGAAAACACGACTCGGGTCGATCTTCAGCAGTTGTGCCCACTTTAAAGTGGAGGACACACTGGCGGCATGGCCAATGACAATGTCGTGGCATTTGCCGGCAATAGCTTGAGTTTCCTTAAAGTGGGACACCATTTTCTTGACGGTAAAGGAGAGCAATTCTCCTGGAATCGTGAAAAACGACATCGGTTGGAGCCCATCAGCACCACTATTCGGAGAGAAGTCGTCCGCGTTGGGCAAAGGGATTTTACACAACCCATGCTTCTCTCCCCATGTTTTGAATGAGAAATAGAAATCGTCACTGCAGCCATCTGCTGTGACAAGGGTGGCCGTTGCCGCCTCACCGATGGTGAAGGCTGAAAAGGAGTTCTCCAGGTCTTTGCTGTTGCTGATTTCGAGGTTGGCATATTCTTTAAAATTGAACTCGCAGTTTAAGATCATGATCATCTTGTAGATTTTCTCGGCCAGGAAGCTCTTGGCTATGGCCAAACTTCGAATCCAACTTGCACAGGCATCAAGGACATCGAAGCAAGTAGCGGATGTTAATCCCAGTTCGCTTTGGAATAAGTTTGCAGTGGCGGGCTCGACCCATCCCCTTCCCACACCAGCGTAAATCAACAGATCTACATCTTGGGGTTTGACTGCCGCTTTTCCCAGTGCTTCTCTGCCTGCCTTTAGAGCAAAATCAAGAGCCTTCTCCCCAATATTCCTGTGGTAGCGGATCATTGTGCCTGACATCTTGAAGAACCTTTTGATTTTGGCTTCGAGGCTTTTCAAGTCTTGGCTGGAAAGCTGGTTTCGATTCTTCTCGACAATCTGCTCAATCAATCCCTGGTTAGTAACTTCTTTGCTGGGCAGAGCATAGGAGATATTTAAAATTCTCATTCCCAAACCCTAATGATCACAGCTACTTGTCCTTGGATAGTAGCCGCGCCATCTTTGAGACTGAAAAGCTAACCGCTGGGCTCGTTTTTGTCAATGCTTTGTGATTTAATAAAGGTGCGAAAAATGGATGATCACGAGAGTTCCCTGGACAAGCGCGAACTAGAAAATTTGCTTTTATTTAGAGGTGTCCCCATTGAATCCATTCAAGGTCTGCTGGAAGGCTGTTCTGTACGCGAGGTAAAACAAGGTGATGTAGTACTTCACGCCGGGCAAGCCAATCGCTTTCTTTATCTGCTTCTTTCCGGTGGTTTGCGCGTCCATCTTAAACTGGCACTGGACCCAATTGCAGTCTTGGAACCTGGAGAGGTCGTGGGCGAAATCTCTCTTATTGATGGCCAGCTGACCACGGCCTATGTGGTCGCCCACGCTGACTCTCGCCTGCTGGTAATTGACGAAAAAGTCATGTGGTCCCTTGTGGATTCTTCGCACGCCGTCGCCCGCAATCTCTTATTTGTCCTCGCTCGGCGTTTGCGTCACGGGGATACTCTCATTATGTCAAGCCAACAATTGGAACGTGACTACGAACGTTATGCCGTCGTGGATGCCCTGACCGGCGTGTATAACCTGCGCTGGCTGGAAAATATTCTTGGCAGGCACATAGAACGCTCCAGAAAAGGTGGCTGGGCCTTTTCTTTACTGCTGTTTGATATCGACGATTTCAAAAGATACAACGAAGCTTATGGAAGTCAGGCTGGTGATCGTGTCCTTTATACCATCGCAAGGACTCTACGAGAACGCATGCGTCCAGGGGAAATGATCGTGCGCTACGGAGGAGATGAGTTCATCGTACTGTTGCCAGACACTGATATCAGCACGGGCCAGCAGATCAGTGAACGAGTGCGTCAGGCGCTGAGTGAGGCCAGAGTCTACAGCGCAGACAAGAGCCCTCTTCCGACTATTACGGTCTCCGTTGGGGTGGCTCAAATGACCGCTGATGACACACCTGACACGTTGATTGCAGCAGCTGATGCGGCTCTTAGTTATG
>JALLON010000158.1 GCA_027717925.1 Acidobacteria bacterium AH-259-G07
GTCTGTCTTTTTGGATAATGCAGGCGATGCGCACCTCAGATGAGCTTATTAATTCGATGTTGATATTTTCATTTGCGAGAGCCTGAAACGTACGTGCAGCAACGCCCGGAGTGCTTGCAATGCCCGAACCGATGACGGAGACCTTAGCAACATTGGTATCGACCTGAATGTCTTGCGCTCCTACTTGTTGGGCCACTTTTTGCAGAATGTCCTGGGAACGTTTCGCATCCTCCTCAGCGATGATCAGTGAGATGTCGTTCGTCTGGTCATGCCGGATTCCCTGGATGATCAACCCAATATTGACACCGGCATCAGCCAGACAGCTCGAGATCTTGGCTGCGACGCCAGGACTGTCCTTTACCCGGGTCAGTGCAACGCGGGCAATCTTGGCATCACCCGTGACACCGGTAATCGCTACTTTTTCCAAGGCATCCTCCTTGAGGATTGTTGTGCCAGGCCGATCATGAAAACTCGACCTTACTTCCAGGGGCATATCGAATTTATTGGCGATCTCCACACACCGCGGGTGGAGGACCTTGGAGCCCGAAGCAGCGTACTCTAACATCTCCTCATGGCTGATGAACGGCAGGAGGCGAGCATTTGGGACGATCCGAGGATCGGCTGTGAAGACGCCATCGACATCGGTGTAAATCTCACAAAGCGGCGACTTCAGTGCCGCGGCCAGGGCAGTTGCCGTTGTGTCGGATCCTCCGCGTCCCAAAGTGGTAATTTCTTGATCAGAAGTCACACCCTGGAAGCCCGCCACAATGACGATGTGCCCCTCTTGCAGTGATCTATGAATCTTATCCGTCGCAATATTTTGAATCCGAGCACGCGAAAAGTTCCCGTCAGTCAGGATCCCACACTGAGCCCCCGTGAGGGAAATGGCGTAGGCGCCGAAATCATGGACAGCCATGGCAAGCAAAGCGATCGACACCTGTTCGCCGGTCGTCATCAGCATATCGAGTTCTCTTGCCCGGGGTCGTTTCGTGACCTGGAGGGCCATGGCCAGCAGCTGATCGGTGGTTTTAGCCATCGCCGACAAGACGACTACCTGGGGTAGTCCGCGCCGGTGTTCTTCCACCAAATCTCGAGCTACTTTTCGGATGCGCTCGACTGATCCGATGGAAGTGCCCCCGTACTTTTTCACCTTGACCGGCAGCTTCATCATGCAGTTGTCTCCACACTAGGGAGAGCTTGCTGTCCCTTGTACCACTCCCGAAAGATCCGCAAGTTTGGCCGCAAGACTACATCGACCTCGAACTTGGAATCGAAAACGTCCAGTGCCTTATATCCATTTCCTGTAATCGCTACCACGATCGTGTCCAGGGGATTGATCCGCTTCTGGCGCAGGAGTTTGATCGTTACTGCAAGTGTAGTTCCTCCGGCAGGTTCAGTAAAGATTCCTTCCTTTTCAGCCAACAGTTCGATGGCCTCAAGAATTTCTGGGTCGCTGGCGGTTTCTCCCCATCCATTCGACTGGCGGACTTCTCGAAGCACATAGGCACCGTCTGCCGGATTGCCTATGGCAATTGACTTGGCCAAGGTTCGAGGCTTTTCTGGATTGATATAATCCAGACCCTGGTGAAGTGCACGAATGACAGGGGCACAGCCCTGTGCCTGGGCACAGTAGATTCGGCATTGGCCCTGCACCCATCCTAGTTTCGTGAACTCTTGAAAGGCCTTGGCAACCTTGGGCAAGAGCGTCCCGCCGGCAGTGGGCAGGATCAAGTGATCCGGCAGTTTCCAGCCCAGTTGCTCGGCGATTTCGTAGCCCATGGTTTTGGCGCCCTCTGTGTAGTAAGGGCGCAGGTTGACGTTCACAAATCCCCACCCGTAGTGATCACCGATCTCGGCACATAAACGGTTAGCGTCGTCGTAATTGCCTTCTAACGCCACCACCGTTGGTTTGCAGATGAGTGAGCCGGTGACTTTGGCCTCTTCGATGTCCTGTGGGATGAAAAGCAGACAGGGGACTCCAGCTCCCGCACAGTGGGAAGCCACTGCGTTGGCCAGATTTCCCGTCGATGCGCAAGCGAAAACGGAGTAACCCAGTTCGGCGCCCCTGCTCAAAGCCACAGAAACTACCCTGTCCTTGTAGGAGAAGGTTGGATGATTAACCGAATCGTCTTTGAGGTAAAGCTCCCGGACTCCCAGATAGTCGGCCAGTCGCCTGGTCCTCACCAGAGGGGTATAGCCGGAATGCAAGCCGGCAATGGGATTTTTCGTTATGGGAAGCAGCTCCCGGTACCGCCAAAGATTTTGTTCCCGCTGTACGATGATCTTGGGATTGAGGTGGGATTGGATTTTGCTGTAATGGTAGGTAACTTCAAGAGGACCGAAACAGTTTAGGCAGATGAAACTCCGATCAGCAGGATACTCCCTTCCACATTCTTTGCACTTCAGTCCCTTCAGGTAATTCATAGAGTGTTTCTCTCCTTTCTCGAAACGGCTGTTAGATTCGATCCGGCCGGTTTCGAGAGGTCACGATATGGGACCTGGAGGAATCGACTATGACTCCTGAAAGGCCCGAGCCAATAAAAAAGCCCCTTCCGGAGAGAAAGGGCCTCGATACCTCTCGACGCCAAACTTATCTCCCAGATCGTCCTGCGGGAATTAGCACCATGTCCTCCAGGACTGGTTGCTGTGGTATCGCCGGGCCCGTTCCCTCCGCCACTCTAGATAAGTTCAAAGATGCAATGATACGGCTAGTTCCGCTATCCTGTCAAGCATGGGCAAAGGAAGCTTGGGCCCTTTCGCAGGCAAGGTCTTGAAGATGATTCGACGACATCCGCTTTTGATCGAGGATCATCCAGTAGTCGTGGCCCTTTCAGGAGGTCCAGATTCAGTTGCGCTGCTGTTGGCCTTAAATGAGCTGGCAGGAAATTTTCCGCTTGAGCTCTCGGCGGCCCATGTCAACCACCAGCTCAGGGGAGAAGAAGCTGAGGCGGATGAGCAATTTGTACGCTGCCTTTGTCAAGAACTCAACATTCCACTTGAAGTAAAGCGGATCGATACCCGGCGAGCCGCACAAATAAGTGGAGAAAACTTGGAAGACTGCGCCAGGACAATCCGTTATGACTTTCTCTTTCAGTTGGCGAGGCAAAAGAAGAGCAGGGTAGCGACTGGGCACACGCTGAATGATCAGGCTGAGACGTTTTTGATGAAGCTGATTCGGGGAGCCGGTCCAGCGGGCCTGTCTGGGATTTATCCACTGCGAGTAAACCAGATTGGAACTCGTGGTGAGCAGGTTTCAGTCACCGTTGTTCGCCCTCTTCTCGAGATTACGCGCGATGAGATTCTCGATTACCTGGCTGAGAGAAGCCAGACTTATCGGGTGGATGCCACTAACCAGGATCTGAGCTTCGATCGGAATTGGGTACGCCATCAGCTCATTCCCATGTTGCAGCACAAGCTCAACCCGGCTTTGCTCGAGACTCTTCACAGAGCGGCTGGGCTCTTTCGCGAAATCGAGCAGTTTCTGGGTCAGTGCGGAAGAGAGGCATTCGAGCGGTCCAAATCAAAAAAAAGTCCGGAGACAGTTCTTCAAATTAAAAAAGTGGAAGAACTTCCTGCCATCGTCCAGAAGGAAGTCGTTCGACAGGCCGTCATGGAGTCCAAGGGGGATCTTCGCGATATTACACTAAGGCATATAGGGGAAGTTTTGCGGTTAACTCAGGCGCCCAGTGGAAAGGAAGTCCACTTGCCTGGAGGTCTCAAAGTACAACGGGAGTTTGAGGATTTGCGCTTTACCTTGGAATCATTGCCCGGTGCTTTCTCGTATCAATTGAGCATTCCCGGAGAAGTTCACCTGAGAGAAGTGGGCAAATATGTCGTGGCGCGACGAGCGAAACTAGGAGAAACAGAAGCAAAAGCTACGGTGATCCAGTGGAGCGGAAACATCTTGACAGTTCGTAACCGCCGCCCCGGTGACCGGTACCGCACCTCCCCGAAATCTCGGGAAAAGAAACTGAAGGAGCTGTTTCAGAAAAAACGTATTCCCAAAAGTCAGCGGGATAAACTCATTATTGTAGAAGCTGACACTGAGATCATCTGGGTGGAAGGCTTTCCACCTCATCCGAAATACCGGGCCACCGCAGACACCACCAGAGCTGTGGAAATTAAAGTGCAGAATGAAACTTCAGATCCGAAAAAGCTTCTAAAATATTAGGTAAAATGGAAACGAAAGATAGGCGAAAGCGTGAAACATAAGAGAGAACGGAAGCACGATGTGCTCAAGGCGAATTCAGACAAGAAGACTCCGACGGTTGTGAATCTGGCTATTCTCGGTAGATTAGCCTATAATCAAAGAGTAAGCCCATTTGCGGCCTCCCAATTCACTTTGGAGGTTTGAACAGTTGAATACAACTGCAAAAAACATCTTTCTCTGGATTGTCATTATCGTCGCCGTGGTTGTCTTGTGGAATTTTCTCAACACGGTTAGGAGTGGCAATGTAGACGAAGTGAATTACTCTGAATTTACCTCCATGGTGTCAAATGACAAGATTAGAAGCTACCCGACCTCTCCAGTCACCTTGACCGGAAATGAGGTAGAGGGCAAGTACCTCGACTCTGCAACTCAGACGGAACGAAAATTTCGGGTCATCATCCCCAAGGGATCTGAGGAAACCATTGCCAATACCCTGAATGAAAAGAGCGTCATAGTGAAAGTCAATAATGACGAGCAAGGTTCCTTAATCTACATGCTTCTGACCTCCTGGTTCCCGATTATCCTGTTTGTGGGTTTCTGGATTTTTCTGATGCGTCAGATGCAGACTGGCGGAAACAAGGCACTTTCCTTTGGAAAGAGCCGTGCCAAACTATCCACTAACCAGCAAAAGAAGGTGACCTTTAAAGATGTGGCGGGTGTGGAGGAAGCCAAGGAGGAGCTTCAAGAAATTGTTGAATTCTTAAAAGAACCTCAAAAATTCCAAAAGCTCGGCGGCCGGATCCCGAAAGGGGTACTGGTGATGGGCCCCCCAGGAACGGGGAAGACTCTTCTGGCTCGCGCCATCGCTGGAGAGGCCAGCGTTCCCTTCTTCAGCATCAGTGGCTCTGACTTTGTGGAGATGTTCGTCGGTGTAGGTGCAAGTCGCGTCAGGGATCTTTTTGAGCAAGGGAAGAAGAATGCTCCTTGCATCGTCTTTATCGATGAAATCGACGCAGTTGGACGTCACCGTGGCGCTGGCCTGGGTGGAGGTCATGACGAGAGGGAACAGACTCTGAACCAGTTGCTGGTTGAGATGGACGGCTTCGAATCCAACGAAGGTGTAATTCTAATTGCCGCAACTAACCGTCCCGATGTCCTTGATCCTGCTCTTTTGCGCCCCGGCCGCTTCGATCGTGAGGTGGTCGTGACATTGCCCGATATCAAGGGACGGGAGGGCATTCTCAAAGTCCACACTCGGCGTATTCCGTTGGCCCAAAACGTTGACATCTCCATTGTGGCGCGAGGAACCCCTGGTTTCTCCGGAGCCCAATTGGCCAACCTTGTTAATGAAGCTGCCTTGAATGCGGCTAGATTCAACCGCAAGGCGGTCAGCATGGACGATTTTGAAGAAGCGAAAGACAAGGTATTGATGGGCAAAGAGCGAAAATCAATGATCATGAGCGACAAAGAGAAACGCAATACTGCCTACCATGAGGCAGGTCATGCTCTTGCTGCCTATCTGCTTCCGGAGGCGGATCCCTTGCACAAGGTCACCATCATTCCTCGGGGACGGGCCTTGGGTGTTACCATGCAGCTGCCTGAGGAAGATACGTACAACTACACCAAAGAATACATGGAAGCCTCCATCACCATTCTCATGGGAGGTCGAGCTGCGGAAAAAATCTTTCTGGAAAGCTACACAACAGGTGCCTCCAATGATCTGGAACGTGCAACGGAGCGAGCACGAAAGATGGTTTGTGAATGGGGTATGAGCGAAGAAATGGGACCCTTGACATTCGGTAAGAGGCAGGAACAGATCTTCCTCGGCAGGGAAATCGCTCAACACCTGGATTACAGTGAAGAAACCGCAATCAAGATTGACCAGGAAGTCAAGAAGATTGTGTTCCAGGGTTACAACAAAGCCAAAGGGATTTTGGAAGAAAACCGGGAGGCCTTGGTCCGTCTGGCGGAGGCACTTTTAGAATACGAAACTTTGGATTCGGAAGAGATCGAAGCTGTTGTCAAAGGCGAAAAAATCCAGAAAGAAGTCAAGCT
The DNA here is from genome assembly GCA_027717925.1 of Acidobacteria bacterium AH-259-G07. Classification (GTDB taxonomy): domain Bacteria; phylum Acidobacteriota; class UBA6911; order RPQK01; family JADFOI01; genus JALLOL01. The sequence continues at coordinate 6,206 of JALLON010000158.1, forward strand.
GGAGCCCCCTGGCGAACCGGAGCCTGAACCCGAAGAGCAAGAGGAGAAGGAATCGTTGCCGCCTCTGGTCAAACCTAAGGAACGCCCAGCCCCCGCTTAACTGCGAGACTAGT
>JALLON010000159.1 GCA_027717925.1 Acidobacteria bacterium AH-259-G07
CTATTTTGGCCGTGCACATCTACGGGCATCCTGTTGATCTTGATCCGATTTTAGAAGTGGCTGCGGAGTATGGGATTCCTGTAATCGAAGATGCAGCGGAAAGCCTGGGGGCGCTTTATAAGGGCAGGCACGTGGGCACATTCGGTTGTCTAGGCTGCTTTAGTTTCAATGGCAATAAAGTCATAACTACCGGCGGTGGGGGGATGATCGTTACAGATGATCCGGAGCTGGCCGGACGTGCAAAACATCTGACCACCCAGGCAAGGCTTCCGGAATTGGAGTATCGTCACGATGAAATCGGATTCAACTATGGATTGACCAATGTACAAGCTGCGCTGGGTGTCGCTCAATTGGAGCAATTGACGATGTTTCTTGAAAAGAAGCGGGCAATTGTCAGTCGATACAGTGAATATCTTAAAGACCTGCCGGGTATCAGCTGGGTGAATGAAGCTCCTTGGGCGCGAAGTTCGTGGTGGATGTACTCGATCCTGATCGACACCGAGCGATACGGTAGGGATCGCAATGAAGTCATGTCTATACTCAACGAGCGGGAGATTCACACTCGTCCGGTCTGGACACCGATTCACACTTTGCCCATCTATTCGACTTACCCTCGGGTTGGAGGACAGACGGCAGAGGAACTTTTTTCTCAAGGATTGTGTGTGCCTTGTTCAGCCAGTTTGAGTCATTCGGACCAGGACGTAGTTCTTGAACATTTGAGAAAGTGTTACCGCCCGTCCTCAAGGTGAGACACAGAGCGAGCGGGTCTTGATCATGCTGTTGTGTGTTTCAGTCTGGGACGGTCAAGAGCCACAAGCAGGCTTCTCCCGCAAAGCTTGGCGACAAGAATGCTGTTCACCTTGTAGCTCTACCAATTGCTATGCATTGCGATTTGCAGATCAAGCGGTTTGAACGTTAGCGTGTTGCGCCCCCGTATCTTACTGTTGATTTCCGGCGGGTGGGCCGTCCGCAACTACATACGTTCTGGTTTAGTTGATTTGCTGTCGAAACAGGCCGAGGTCATCGTGATGCTCCCTTCGGGAGATTCTGTTTTCGAAGAGGAACTTCGCTCCCGAGGATTGCGCGTTGAATTCTATCTTCCATATTCGGTTCCGCGGCCCTTGTCCTTTCTCAACGTTTCAATGGTCAATGGGCTCAATAGGCGTTTAGGGTTGTGGCATCCGACGTTTTGGCGGTGGGTCAAGAGCGTACACCCGCTTTGGAAGCGCCCCTATCTTGAAGTTTTGCGCTTTGCATCGGTCCTGTGCCAAAACAAGTCATTGTACCGAGCCGGCAGACAGCTACATGATAAATGGGTTGAATCGTTCCCTGTTCTTGAAGATTATGTTCGACTATTCGAAGACGTGCGTCCAGATATCGTGGTGTCCTCCAATCCATTTGATTGGAGCGAACTTCCACTGTCCCTTGTTGCTGCACGGCTTCACGTGCCCACGGTTACAGCCATTGTCTCCTGGGACAATCTGAGCTACAAAGGCTTTCCATTGACCCGTTTCACACGCTACATGGTTTGGAGTGACTTAATGAAACGGGAACTTCTCCGCATCGAGCCGCAGCTGGATCTGGATCAGATTCAAATCACGGGCACTCCACAATTCGACTTCCACTTGAGCGAGGAGCTCATTTGGACTCGCGAGGAGTTCTTCGGACGTATTGGAGGCGACCCAACTCGACCGCTGATCACTTACTCGGCGTGCGCTGATCTGACCTTTTCGGAAGAGCCGGAAGTGGTAGCTATGCTGTGGCAAGCGATCGAACAGGGTGACGTTATTGATAACCCGCAGCTGTTGATCCGCCTTCATCCGCACGATAAAACGGATCGATTTGACCGTATCCGGCAACGTTGTCCAAGTCTACTTATTAAGAGACCTTGGAAACATAATGCTGACCGGTTCTGGTGGTTTACACCGACTCGCGATGACCTGGCGCTACTGTCGAATACGCTTCGTTACTCCGACATCAGTGTGAACGCTTTCTCCACCATTGTCCTCGATTCAGCGATTTTCGACAAGCCGATTGTGTGTGTTGCTTTTTCAAGTGAACGGGATAGCCCGGCTGCAGATTATCTTCGTCACTCTTCTGAAATCGGCCACTGCCAGTACCTATCCGAGTCTAAAGCAGTGCGGGTCGCTTTCAGTCTGGTCGAGTTGATCTCTCATCTGAACTCCTATTTAAGCGACCCCAGTGCTGAACGAGAACTCCGCCACAGGATGGTGGAGCAAATCTGTGGCCCAGTAGATGGAACCACAAAGTATCGTATGGTTGACTGCATATTAAGCACGCTCAAGCAGTGAACTCTAGCTTTGGAATGAGATCTCTTGCTGAGTATCCCGAGTTTAGCTGGCGATTGCGGGATCAGTCGTTCTTGGTGTTCTGATCTCCCACAGCCGGGGGGGGCGCCAACTTCAGGAATATCGCTCACTGTATCTTCAAAGTCGCCTAACATTGTAGAAGTAGAAAGAAGGTAATAAATGGGAGGTTCTCAAGTCTTTTTGGGCGCACAAAAGCCCTTAGCTTTACGCCGTCGGCGGTTACGCACCGCGGTTCCCGGAATCCTTCTAGGAATTATCCTTACTGGGTTAGTTCTGGGCTTTTGGGATCGGGCGACTGCTACAGACTTCTGGATGATTTGGTTACTTGGAATGCTCGTATGGTATGGGCTGCACGGTCCTGAGACAGGTCTCTATATTTTCGCGTTTGCCATACCCTTTGAATTCATATTTTTTGCTTGGGGTATGGGACGCTATACCATGCTGGGCTATCCGGCAATCGGGCTGCTGGTGGTATGGGCATGGAGCCGCTCTGAATTTCGCACTGCGCTTACACTTCCGGAATGGTTCTACTTGATTCTATTGGTTTGGAGTGGGGTGACCCTCCTGTGGGCTGAGGATTTGCTGAGAGGTATCCAGGTCCTTTTCACTCACTGTGGCTTGTTTGCGGTGTTATACATATTCAGTCGCGGGCTGAAAAGTTATGATTCAATGATGCGGTGCTTATGGTACTTCTCAGGAGGAATTCTCTTGCTGGCAGCGGTCTTGTCGACTTACTACGAGCGGACGACCTGGGTTTACTATTATGAAAAAACCTACATCAGCACTTTGAGTGCAGACGAGGTCTCACCTTATGACCTTGGTAATGCCGCCCTGGTGGCGTTTTTGGGCGCCCTTGCCCTTTGGGAGTTTGAGAGGACACCCTTGCGACGGAGGATCGGGTTGCTAGTGGCGGGAGTATTCGGGGTGTGTGTACTTCTAACGCTTGGCCGCGCTCTCACGATTGAGTTAGCCTTGTGTTGTTTGGTTTGGGTTGCGCTTTCCGGGAGGAGCACAAGTCGACTTGGGGTGTTAGGGAGAATCAGAAAGATCGGAGTGGCTGGGATATTAGTGGGTGGTGTCTTGGTGGCCGCTCTGGCAGTAAATCGAGGGGCAATGGAGGAAAGGTGGGTGGGACAGACTGTCTCCCTGTCGGAAGATATAGGAGCCTTAGCTACCGGTCGTCCCAGAATATACCGTGAGGGTCTATCCATGTTTCTAGATCAACCTCTGGTGGGCGTTGGAATGGGGCAGTTTAGCACCACTTACTCTAAATTAACCGGTAACGTGCCAAAAGGGCAACACAGCGCCATTGTAGGGTTCCTCGCTGAAACGGGGCTCTTCGGTGCGTCATTATTCATGGCCCTTTGCCTAGCCTTAGGATTTGCAGCGTGGAAGGCACAACCCTGGCGAAATGTCTGTGTCGCTTGGTGGGCTTACTTCGTCGTACAAGCAATCGTCCACGGTTATGGGAGGAATAAAGCGTTCTGGATGGCAGCAGGGTTAACCGCCCTTTTGGCGCGGGGTTTCAACACGCAGTCTGCTTCTCAAGGAAATCCAAATCTCATGGCACGGGGCCGAAGACACAAGTTTCTTTCTTAAAATCGAAAACTCTCTCATCCAAGTCCCGTCTTCTCGGGATTTATGGGCGGATCTTGATCTAGAGGATTGGAACAATGTTAGAGCAGAAAAGAAAGCGAGCATTCTTAACTGGAATAAGTGGACAGGATGGCTCTTACTTGGCGGAGTTTCTTCTGAGCAAAGACTACGAGGTTCACGGACTGATCCGGAAGCACAGCATTTTCGGGACTGAACGGATAGCCCATCTCTATCAGGACCCTCACGAGCCGGATGTGAGACTCTCCTTGCACTATGGCGACTTAAACGACGGATCTAACCTTACGGCACTCCTCAAGGAAATTCAGCCAGATGAAGTCTATCATTTAGGCGCGCAATCGCATGTGAAAGTTTCTTTCTTAAACCCGATTTACACGGTTGAGACTGATGGGCTTGGGACGCTGCGGCTTCTCGAAGCAGTTCGAGGGCTGGGCAATCAACCACGGTATTATCAAGCCTCTTCAAGTGAGATGTACGGCCTTGCAGCAGAGGTACCACAGCGAGAATCAACTTCTTTTCATCCGTGCAGTCCGTACGCTTGCGCCAAGGTCTTCGCCTTTTGGCAGACAGTGAATTATCGAGAGGCGTATGCCCTACATGCTAGCAACGGCATTATGTTTAATCACGAGAGTCCGCGTCGAGGTGAAACATTCGTAACACGCAAGATCAGCCGTGCGGCCACACGGATAAAGCTTGGTCTTCAAGAAAGACTCTATCTGGGCAATTTAGAGCCACAACGCGACTGGGGCTTTGCGGGTGACTATGTTGAAGCAATGTGGCTCATGCTTCAGCAGGACGAGCCTGATGACTACGTCATCGCAACTGGCGAATCGCACTGTGTGCGAGAATTTTGCGAATTGGCTTTTGGACTGCTCGACCTTGATTACAAAGACTTTGTTGTTGTTGATCCTCGGTACTTCAGGCCTCTTGAAATCGATGTGCTGCAAGGCGATGCCAGCAGAGCTCGGATTAAGTTTGGCTGGACTCCAAAGGTGAGTTTCAAAGAACTCGTGACCATGATGATCGAAAGCGATTTGGAACTGGCAAAGCGCGAAAAGCTTCTCCTAGAGGCTGGCTACGCCAGCACAGTGAACAGTGGCTACTGATATTGTGACCAGATTTTGGGAAGGTAAAAAAGTCGTGGTTACGGGAGGTGCCGGCTTTCTGGGCTCTTTCGTATTAGAAAAGCTTCAAGCGCTCGGCTGCGGAGAAGTCTTCGTCCCACGCTCTTGTGACTATGACTTGATAAGGAGAGAAGCTAGCGCGCGCCTCTACAAGGACTCAAAGCCCGATATTCTGATTCACCTTGCAGCCGAAGTTGGGGGAATTGGTGCTAATCGCAAGCGGCCTGGGCGTTTTTTCTACGCCAATATGGCTATGGGATTGAACCTGATCGAGGAAGGCAGAAAGTACGGGCGATTGGTAAAGTTCGTTCAGGTCGGTACGGTTTGTTCCTATCCTAAATTTGCGCCGATTCCGTTTCGGGAAGAGGATCTCTGGAGTGGTTACCCGGAAGAGACAAACGCGCCATACGGCGTGGCTAAAAAAGCCCTGCTCGTTATGCTTCAAAGTTATTGGGCCGAGTACCACTTTCCGGGCATCTATCTGCTTCCGGTCAACCTTTATGGTCCTCGGGACCATTTTGAGCTGGAAAGCTCCCACGTCATTCCAGCCCTGATCCGGAAGTTTGTTGAGGCGTCCGAGAGGGGACTCCGGGAAGTTGTTGTTTGGGGCAGCGGCGAGCCCACACGCGAGTTTCTTTATGTGGAGGATGCGGCAGAAGGGATTCTTCTGGCCACAGAGCGCTACCAGGACTTAGAGCCCGTCAACCTGGGTACAGGCCAGGAGACTCGTATTCGCGATCTCGCTGATTTGATAGCCCGGCTTTGTAACTACCGCGGCTCGATTCTTTGGGACCACTCGCAGCCCGATGGCCAGCCGCGTCGCCGCCTCGATACCAGTAAGGCCGATGAACAGTTCGGCTTCGCAGCCACCACGCCTTTTGAGGATGGGCTGCGCCGGACCATCGCGTGGTTTGAGAATTCTCGGATCTTCTCATCATAGTGTGGTGAAAGTCTCTGCTTGAATGTGGGAGCTCACGGGGAAGAGAATTCGGTGGGCGTGGAGGTGCGCGGTAGAGACCAGCAGGGTCCTGCTACCAGAGTGGGCTCTAGCTCTTCAGATACCTCACTTGTGATGGCAGAGCTCAATCAGCGCCAAGATCCGGACCGAAAACTCCTTCTGGTGCTCTTCTTGTTGTCCTTCCTGATAAGAGTTGCCTTTGGGATGTTTTTGTTCTCGGCGCCCGTAGAGGGAGATGCCCTTCAATATGATGAGATAGCCATAAATCTGGTGCAGGGC
>JALLON010000016.1 GCA_027717925.1 Acidobacteria bacterium AH-259-G07
TATGGAGTTTGTGGATGAACATCGATTCGATATCTATGTTTTTGACTCAGCCGCTACGGGTCACCTCTTGAATTTCCTGGCCATGCCGGAGCTTGTTCGGGAGTGGCTGAAAATGATTTTCCGTTTACAAATCAAGTATCAAAGTGTGATCGGCCTGAACCGGGTGGCTGAAGACCTTCTGGATCTTTCGAAAAAGATGCGCCGGGTGCAGCGTATTCTCACCGATCCGGAACGGTGTGAGTTTATTGCGGTGACGATTCCAGAGATCATGGGGATCAAAGAACTGGATCGTCTGCTCAGGGGTATTACCGATCTTAAAATCCCCGGCTCCAACGTGGTCGTGAATATGGTGAGGCCTGACATTGACTGTCACTTTTGCCAGGTTAAGCGTCACGGTGAACAGCGGTTGATTAAAAAACTTATTCGGGAGAAACAACCTGACTATCAGATTACTCAAGTACCCTTATTTAATGACCAAATCAAGGGGATAAAGAGCCTGAACAGATCGGGAGAGGTGTTGTATGCCTAGAGCAAGAAAAAGACCAACCCGCTTTGTCATTGCCAAGAATATGTCCGTTGAGCTTCCCCTGGTGAGTACGGCTGTCCCATTGGTGAGCGGTGTATTACCCCGCATGGGGGCCGAAATACCACTTGTCACCAAAAAAATAGGATTGGTTTCCGCCCAGATCCCTCTGGTGAGCGCCCACATTCCCAAGACACTGCCCAGGCACTGGGGTTTTCTCCCCTCGAGACACTGGGGCAGAACAGGACTCCCAACTGAGCGCAGACGAACGGTAAAACGGCCTACGGACATCGGACTACTCAGGTTTCTGGGGAAGGTGTTGACGGCCCCGATCCAGCCCCTGGTTGCCGCTGGAGAGATTGGCAAGGTGGTTGAAAGGCAGGCCGGGCCGGGACTTAAATACGAAAAACAAGAAGCCCTTTTGAAAGAGCTTGAGGAATTAGAGAAATAAGAGTGAGTTATGCCTAGAAGACCAGCATGGACAAAAGTCTCAAAGGAGGACATAGCCAAGGATACAACCTTGGTAACCTGTGCCTTCTGTAAGGGCAGAGGCATAGACCCCTATGGACTGTCGCCTCTTTCTAACTGTGTCGCTTGTGGCGGGAGGAGAACGGTCCTGGTAAGAGAGCCCTACGAGACCTGCCCGGTCTGTGAAGGCACCGGCCTTTATTTCCGCAGCCATTTGTACTGCTGGACATGCCATGGCAAGGGCGTGATCCACGTTAAGAGCAAAGGCGTGAACTAGGATGGCTTTGGAAGCAGTACAAGAGCGATCGGGCGGGACGTTAGTTGATCTGGTTGATCGCATCCTGGACAAAGGGTTGGTGATCAATGCAGATATTACGGTCTCTGTGGTGGGTGTGGAACTGTTGGGGATCAAGATCCGGGCGGCGCTGGCATCCTTCGAGACAGCGGCCAGGTACGGATTGGAATTCCCCAGTGGAACCAATGTGGAAACTGCAGCCTGGAAAGAGGCGACTATAGCCAAAGAGAACTGCCCCCAGTGCGATAAGCGGGTGCCCATAGAAGAGCTTATCAGCCAAGGCTGCCCCTGGTGCGGCTGGATAAGCGCGAAAGCAAGGGCAGTAACGAATTAGAAGGAGACCTGTTGATTGCGATTTGAGTTCAAGCATATTGACAAACAAGCCCTGAGGCAGCACCAGCGATCGACACGCTCGGAAACTGATTGGAGCGACCAGGGGATAATCTGGGAATCGGTGAAGATACAGCCTGAAGCGGCTGTGGAGGAACCGCGGCAACCGACAGCAGCACCTGTCGAACTCTTTAGAGATGAGGTATACGATTGCGCATTTTGCAAGGGCACCGGTGAAAAGCCGAGAGGTGCTGTTTGCTCGGCCTGCAAAGGGAAAAAACAGATTCGTCTGACCCCACCGGTGGTCAAATGTGCTGCCTGTAAGGGTAGAGGTGAGGAGCGTCCACGCACCAATATCACCTGTACGCCGTGTCGGGGGACGGGCTGGATTGCCGTTAGGGAACCGATTGAAAAGTGTGAGGCCTGCCGGGGCCGGGGAAGGACGTCCGGCAGCAACCTTCCCTGTGTCAGGTGCAAGGGGGCGGGAGTCGTAACCATCAAAATAGGAGGGTACTAGTTATGCCAAATTTGACAAAGCGTGAAAGAGAGATTCTCGAAATCGTGAAGAAACTAGGGATGGCACATCCAAGAGAGATCTCCCAGATGATGGGGATCTCCGCGGGATATGCTGAGCAGCTCTGCCGCGATCTGGTGTGGCAGAGGGAACTAGTTCGTAGAGGGCTACGCTTTGAAGTAGCGCCTACGGGCTAATCGCCTAACCAACAAAGGAGGTGAACAAATGGCGAGACCTGAGTATCTGGAAACGTATAAGCAGGAGTCGAAAGAACGCGCCGGGAAGAACCTTGAGAAGGTGAAGGATGAAAAGGCGGAGTTCAAGGAAAGAGGGCAGGAGTTTCAGGAGTGGCTTGAGGCAAACCGGGAAGATGCCAAAAAGCACACGGATGAGTCCGGAGAACGATTGAAGGAGTTTCAAGAGTGGCTTAAGGCAAACCGGGAAGATGCCAAAAAGTACACCGAGTGAGTCCGGAGAAAGATTGAAGGAATGGAATAGGACGGTGGGCAAACCCGCCTCCTGATTCCACAATCTGGCTTGCTGCTCCTGTTACCACGAGACGGATTAACTGTTGACTGGAACAAGAAAGGACCATTTCGAGCTGGGTATAAAGCTCAGTGCTCGGGGGAAGTATGCGGAAGCGGTGAAGGAATACGAGCAAGTCGGAACAAATGACCCAAACTTCAATCAGGCACAGACGAATCTGAAGTGGATCTCTTACTGGACGGGCTTGATGCGCGATAAGTCCATTTCGGGCGATAAGAATCGGCGGAAGCCACAGAAACTGCTTTCTCAAAGGCTCATCAAGAAGCGCTAGATATGGCACTATGTCGAGCCTTCAGTAAGGTAGATGAGGAGGGACGTATCACCCTCCCCAGCAATGTTCGGGGCTTGGTGGGGGTTGAACCGAATGAGATTCTGATTATCAATGCGCTGAGGATCGAGGGTACGACCCGCTATCCCCATGCCGTCCTCTTCTTGCCGGATCAGCCTCCCGCGCTTTCGTCGCTTGAAGTAGTGATGGAGAAAGCCCAGGGAATCGTCGACGGAAGAGGCCAAATTATTCTGCCGCCAAGTGTTCTGGAGGAGATGCGTCTGGACCATGGCTACCGGGTTGAGATGAAGGTTCAAGGTTCACACAACCAGCACTGGGTGGTGCTTTACAATCGGGGACCGTGGAGAGAAACAACTGTGCGCCAGCGCATGGGCGTAGCTAGGGGAAAGCCGGCTGAGGAGAAAAAGCATAAGGCACAGGTCTGGGAGTACTAGATGAAATATAGTACTCGACAGTCAATTGTGGCCAGTGAGAGGGATGCATTGGAGGTCATTCGCGAACTGGGTTTGACCAATGCGGAAGAGGTTGGTAAAGAACTGGGGTTCTCTGCAGAGTATACAGCGATCCTGATCAGATCTCTCCATAAACAGGGTTACGTGAGAGGAACATCGCTAACCGGCTATGAGGTCACAGAGAAAGGAAAGGCATTTGTGGCCCAATTAGCCAAAGAGAGAGGAGCATAGCATGGGCATCAAGTATTCAACAGGCAGAGGTACAAAAGTCAAACACTCCACAGGGAGCGAGTTTGTTGATCTGGAAAAGCGGAGGAAAAAATATTTCTTGATTAAACACTCGACAGGCAAAGATGCTGCTATCAAGCACGTGACTGGTGTTGAGTTTGACTTAAAACGGTATGAAGAGATGGCGAAAAAAGAGCCTGAAGAGGCTTGAAAAAAGGGGAAAGAAGGTTAAAACACCGACGGAGTGAGGTAATACCACTCCCGGCGATGAGTGAGTGGTCTGATCGATGAGCGGGACCTGGAAATCTATCAAGACAATAAACGCTGGAGGTAGGTATGGCAACCCCTGATGAAAAAATAGTTCTAAAGATCATTGAAGAGGAGGGGGGTGAGTGCAAGGAGGGGATGATCATAAAAAAGATGGGACTTCGGCGCGATTATTTGAGGATTATCCTCCAGTCCATGGGCTACAGAGACCTCATTGACTACTTCAGAGATGGAAGATGCAGAATTGCCGACAAGGGCTGGCAAGCATTAGGGAAGAGTCCTCAATATGGCCCCGTTGAAAGGTGGTTGGCTGATTATAATCGGAAAAAAAATGAGGAATAATGTATGCAATGGAACATGATATTTCAACAGTGTCCCCAGAAACTCCTGCCCAAGTAAGTGCCCGTACGCCTGACGGAGCACCCAGCTTTTTAGCAAACGAAAATATTCGGCTTATCATTTTTGGCGGTAAGGGGGGCACCGGTAAAACCACATCCTCTTGCGCTACCGCTACCTATCTGGCGCGTATCTATCCCGAAAAAGGATTTCTGGTGGTGTCCAGCGACCCGGCCCATTCGCTGGCAGATAGTCTGAACTGTCCCATAGGCAGTTCTTTGACCCCTGTCCGCGGTTTGCCCAATCTCTGGGCTATCGAGATGGACTCAAAGATGATGCTGGAGAAGTTCAAGAAGAAGCACCGGCACCACATTGAAAACCTTTCCAATATGGCATACTCCAGCGACCAGATCGATATCCGGGATTTTCTCAGTTTCAAACTCCCCGGAATGGAAGAGATGATGGTCCTTCTGGAGATTGTGAAGTTGCTGCGTTTCGGCATACTCCGAAAATGGGAATACGATACGGTCATCTGGGACACAGCCCCCACCGGGCACACCTTGCGACTGCTGAAACTTCCGGGGAAACTGCTGGAATGGATTGGCATCTTCAAGATGTCATCAAGCAGGCACAAGGTGGTTGCAACCGGTGCAGCGTCGTTGGGCTTCCGGATTCCCGGACGGTCTCCTCCCAAGGGAAATGTAAATAAATTTATCGATATGCTCTCCCATGAGCTGGAGAAGCTCCTGGCAATCTTGAAAGACCCGCAACAGAGCGAGTTTGTCCCGGTCACCATCCCAGAGGCCATGGGCATTGAGGAGACAGAAAAATTGCTCGACACTTTGAATGGTCAAGAGATAGCTGTTGAAAATATCATTGTCAATCGGATCGGTTCCAACCAAGACTGTCCCTTTTGTTTAAATCGTGAAAAGGACCATAAAATTGGTCTACGTGAGATCGATTCGAGGTTTTTCCACTATAACATCATCCGGGTCCCTGTGTTTGCCCACGAGGTGCGGGGTGAGACCACGCTTCTGAACTATGCTGCGGCTCTGCTCGGTGAGTATTTTGAAGACGGTGGTGATGGTCAAATGCCAGCTTCTGTTCAGGAACCTCCCTTCCCCACGGGAACGATGGTGGACCTATTGGAGAAGAAATTCCAGTTCCTCATCTTCGGTGGCAAGGGTGGTGTAGGAAAGACAACCGTATCGGCGTCAACGGCTCTTGCTTTAGCCTTCAGCAATCCTGACAAGCGGATACTGGTTTTCTCAACTGACCCGGCCCACTCCTTGACCGATAGTTTTCATCAGCCCATTGGTGACAAAATTACGCGCATTCAAGGGGTTGATAATCTTTACGCTCTGGAAATCGATGGGGCGCGGCTCTATGAAGAATTTCGCGAGGACTATCAGAATACCATTCAGGCAGCGTTTCAAGTATGGCGGGAGAGGAATGTTATCAGCACGCGCCAATGGAAATTGGATTTTGATGAAAAGGTAATGACCAAGTTTGTAGACACGTACCCGCCGGGATTGGAAGAAGTCTTGGCGTTGGAGAACATTATGGAATCCGTTGATAAACACGAATTTGAGATTTATGTTCTTGATACGGCACCGACAGGTCACCTAATCCCGCTCTTGGAATTCCCTGAGCTGATCAGGGAGTGGCTGCGGGTCTCCTACCGGGCCATTCTCAAACATCACCGGGAGTATCCCGTGGAGGAGCTTGAGGTCATTGCGCAAAGAATCCTCTCCGGTCAGAAAACTGTTGTGAAGCTGAGGAAACGATTGACCGATCCGAAAATCAGCGAGTTTGTTGCGGTTACCATCCCGGAAGCCATGGGGTTGTTGGAGACAGAGGATTTGCTTGCCAGTATTAAACGATTGGGTATTCCCAATAGTCACACTGTTGTAAACATGATCGTACCTCCAACGAATTGCGATTTTTGCTCAGTAAAGAGTGCCGAACAGGCCGGCTATCTCAGGGATTTAGATGCGAAAGTCGGGGGTCCGGACTATGCCATTACCCAAGTTCCGCTCTTCCCTTACGAAATCCGGGGGGTGGAGAACCTGAACAAGATAACAAAGCTTCTGTATGGTGTGAAGCAAAAAGAACCAGAAAGCCAAGATCCGAGGTCCAATGAACCAGGACCTGGTATCCAGGCTTCAAGTAATGAAAGGCGAATGCCATGACAAAGACAGGTAAGGACGAACCGCTTCAGGCTCTAGAAGAGGAAGTCCTGAAGAAACGAGCTGAGATGTCCGAATTGCTGGAGAAAATCCAAGATATCCCGTCCCAGGTTACCGAGCAGTTGGGCAAAATATCTGACTTTGGAGAGTTGAAGAACATTGGCGATGCTGTTGTGGAGATGGAAAAAAACGTTGCCGAAAAGCGCGAATACATCCAGAGCAAGCTGCGTGATATTCAGGACGAAATGGAGGCATTTAAGAAGCTGGGGGAGAAGGCTGCGACTGAAGATGTTACACAAGAGATGAAGAATTTGGTTAAGCGGGTGAAAGAGAAAAAAGAATCTCTGGAGAAAGCCATCGAGGAGGTTCAGGAACTAAGATTACACTACAGCAAGATGTTTCTGGGGAAATGAAAGCGAGAATGGAGATTCAACGTCTTTCGTAAGACACTGATTGTTGAGTTGCGGAGTAGGTCTATGAAGAAAGCAGAAAAAGAGAAATACGAAGAGCGCATCAGGGAGCTTGAAGAACGGATTAAAGAATTGGAAGCACAATCCAAAAAGGCCGCCGAGGAAGAAAGTGAGCAAGCTACAGAAGAAGGAGCTGCCGCTGGTATTCTTGAAACTTTAGGTAAAAGTTTTGGCTTGAGTGGATTGATCAAGAGCGTATCCAAGATGCCAGAGTTCCAGGATCGCCTGGCAGAGATTGACGAAGAGTTACGTAAAAGACTGAAAGAAACTCCACTGAAAAGATCGGGCGGTCGTGGCGTTAGAGGGATGCCTCCCGGGGTTAGCGCTCGAAGGCCAAGGCGAAGGACTGTCCGGACGAGAGAAGAGCCGGCTCCTGAGCCGTCTCGCCAGATCGACATATTTGACGAAGACGATCACGTCTTGGTGGTGTGCGAGATTCCCGGGTCTGAGGAAGACAAAATTGATATTAAGCTGAACAAAGATAAACTGTCCATTACCGCAGATACATTTCGTCGCAAAGGCGGAAGTTTCCAAAAAGAGATCATATTGCCCTGTATCCCGGAGGGAGAATTATCCCAAAGCTACAAAAATGGGATTCTTCGGGCAAAGATTATGAAAGCAAAAGAATGAGCAGTCGTCGATCCAAAATTAGACACCATTTCACTATTGCAGCCCACAGGGAGTTGTTGTGCCCATAGACATTAACGAAAGCAATCTGAAACACGGTGTTCTGGGCTTGGTGATTGCTCTGGTAGAGATCATTCGTGACGCCCTGAAACTGCAGGCATTAAGGCGCATGGAAGGAGGGAGTCTCACGGAGGAGGAGACAGACAGGTTGGGGAGGGCTTTGAAAGAGCTCGATGTTGTGCTTGAACAGATAAAGGAGGAGCAAGGCGTAACGGAGGCAGTGCGCTCAGTCAGAGAGGGGCTGGACGATGTCGTAGACGACGTTCTGGATCAAATGATTAATCCCGCAAAGTGGGAAGAAGGAGTTAAGCACAGCCAAGAGGGATGACAAGGCAATTGATCGCTGTCGCTGATTGCGAGACCGTAAGGGCAATATTAGCTGCATCGTTGACCTTAACGGCGATGCTTGTAGGGCTCCTTGGCTTTTTGCTTGGACAATACGAAAGCGTGAAAAAGGGGGCAAAGTTTATTTCGAGACCTTATCGTAACCTTGCTATTGGCATGACTGTCCTCTTTTTTCTAGGCGTAATAACATCCTTCCTCGCGCTCTTTTATGTCCTGGGCTGGTTAAGTAACCCTTCTATCGTAGTGATATTTTTCATCCTGGTGCTCGTGGCTATGCTAGTGGGGGTTTTAATGACAGTGACAAAAGCTCTTAGATGAGGAAGGGGTGAAGCAATATTGGAGGAAGGCAGATGCTAAAAGAAAAAGGTGAACTATCGGCGAAGAAGACCCTCCTTGTGCGCGACGAACCCGCCTTGGCAGACGAAGAGATTAGAAATTTTTTGCGCGCGAACTGGGAGACATATCACAACTGGGCTCGAGAGTTTTATGTGCATGTGGAGAAAGATCCGGAACGCTTCAGCCCCACGGATTGTGGTGAGTTAGTAGGGTTTATTGCCAAACGGAAGGATTCCGAGTTGCGAAAATTTCTGACGGTTAATAGAGCGGTTGACCCAGATAGCGACGTTGGATGGCGATTATGCTGTATTATCGGAACTCTGGCAGTTGAAAACGGGAAAGGGAGGTCGTAGAAATGGGACGTTTGTCTAACAAGGAAGCCGACCAGTTAGCAAGAAGCGTTATCCAAAAAGCGATTGATATTGCTAAGGAGCACGGGCTTCAGCCTGAAGATGAAGATGAGGCGTTTACACAAGACTTCCTACGAAGAAGAATTATAGGGCTACATAAGAAAAGTTTGCCTTTATATGAGAGTGATGGGCGTATCTTAGTCACGTGCGCCTACTGTCGAGGCACTGGCAAGTACCTTTTTTCTGACCGGCCGCTTTGTGGGGTGTGCAGCGGACGAGGACACGTCCTAGTCAAGCAACCGTATCTGTCATGCGCATTCTGCGGGGGAACCGGCGTACATCCACATAGGGATCCTCTGACTTGTACTGTGTGTGGAGGTCGCGGCGTAGTAACTTTCGAGGAGCCAATTCGCAACTGTCCCGTTTGCCATGGGCGAGGTAAGGAGCCTCGTAGCGAATTGGATCTTTCTTGCTTTACGTGTTCAGGCAAGGGGGTGGGTAAGCACGTATGAGCACAGGAAGATATTTGTATTGCATTGTGCCAGGGGCCCACAAAATCAAATTCGGTCCTGCAGGCATCGAAGATTCCGACGTTTACAGCATTTCACACAATAACCTTTCTGTCATTGTCCACGAGTGTGATGCGAAGCCCTATGACTCCAAAGATGAAAAAGTGGTGGCAAAGTGGGTGTTAAGTCACGAGAAGGTCATTGAACTGGCAATGGATAAGTTTGGTGCGGTCCTTCCCTTTAGATTCAATACGATTATTGAAGCGGAAGATGAACAGGAAGTAGACAACCATGTGTCAAATTGGCTGACTGAGGACCAGGAGACCATTAAAGAAAAGTTAGAAAAAGTAAGGGGTAAAGCTGAATATGGGGTCCAAATCTCGTGGGATGTTGAGGCCATTTCAAATGAAATCATAAGGGAGGATACGGAATTCCAAGCACTGGCAAAAGAAATCGAGAAGATGCCAGAGGGTTTGGCCTATATGAATCGCCAGAAGCTCGAGAACCTCTTGAAAAAAAGATTGGAGAAAGAGGCGGACATCTACTTTAAGCAATTCTACTCGGCCATTAAAGGATGTGTGGATGATGTGAAAATTGAAAAAGTCAAGAGAGAGCCTGAACCGAGACAGATGCTCATGAATCTGTCTTGCCTTGCTTCTGACGGTGCCAGGGCCCTGGCTAAAGAATTGGAAAAGATTGAAAAACGGGACGGATTCTTTGTTCGTTTTACAGGTCCGTGGCCACCCTATAGTTTTGTGGAGGGTTAGGCGTGGAGCGCAAGGGGGCACAGGGACGTTTCAATTTGGCACGGGACAACAAGATCCACAGCGCACTAGACCAGGTACGAATGCTGGATATGCCCAACAGTATCGACGGTGAAGCGGTCATTTATCGGGGTCAAGCAGCCTTTGATGGCGGGTCCGTTTTCAGGTCCAGCTGGAAAATGGGTCAGCTTTACTTAACTAAGGATAAATTGCTTTTCTACCAAGGGCAAAATCGAATTAGGGAAATACAACTATCTGCAATACAGGATATTAATGTGCTTGAAAGAAACTGGGTGCCTGGGAAAAAGACCCTCCAGCTATGTCTCATAGAGCAAAGTGGGGAAAGCAGAAGAAAGTCATATTTCAGTGTCAATGACGCCCACTCATGGAGAGA
Organism: Acidobacteria bacterium AH-259-G07; assembly: GCA_027717925.1. Classification (GTDB taxonomy): domain Bacteria; phylum Acidobacteriota; class UBA6911; order RPQK01; family JADFOI01; genus JALLOL01. Next base: position 10,293 of record JALLON010000016.1, read on the forward strand.
TCACATTGAGAATTTGATTGTGAAAGAGGGGTGAGTTATGCCTTACCTAATAAAAAGAACAGTCCTCTATCAGAAACGGACACCACGCAGAATGGAAAGGTCAGCTGAAGCAGCACTGCGTCGTGGCAGGACTAAGTTTATGTACGCAGCCCGATACAAGACAGCTACATCAAAGGGGTATGTGCCTAAACCTACTAAGTTTTATAGACCGATCCCGCCCAAGCCCTATACTCCAGTCCCACTGAAGCCTTACAAGCCTGTGCCTCTCAAGGATTATACCCCGGTGCCATTGAAGCCTTACAAACCTGTACCTCTCAAGGATTATACCCCGGTTCCTTTAAAGCCCTATAAGCCGGTTCCGTTGAAGCCCTACACTCCAGTGCCATTGAAGCCTTACAAACCTGTACCTCTCAAGGATTATACCCCGGTTCCTTTAAAGCCCTATAAGCCGGTACCGTTGAAGCCCTACACTCCAGTGCCACTGAAGCCTTACAAACCCGTACCTCTGAAGGATTATACCCCGGTTCCGTTGAAGCCCTATAAGCCGGTACCGTTGAAGCCCTATACTCCAGTCCCATTGAAACCTTACAAACCTGTACCTCTCAAGCCCTATACCCCGGTTCCTTTAAAGCCTTATAGGCCGGTACCGTTGAAGCCCTATACCCCGGTTCCTTTGAAGCCTTACACACCAGTTCCGGTCAAACCTTATAGACCTGTGGGTGTGAGGCCGAAAGGGCCAAAGGGTGAGCTTATTCAAGGGGGAACTTTGAGCAGGGAAACTTGCCCTTACTGCGAAGAGACCATTGAATTAAAGACATCTGGTGTGACTATGATCTGTCACAATTGTAAGAACAAAGTCCGATATGTCCCTGACTAAGCGTGGAGACGAAAGCACCAGCTACCTGGAGCCGGTTAGGGAACGGCATGCCACCTTAGTTGACCTGCTGGATCGCGTCCTGGATAAAGGCGTCGTACTGCACGCCGATATAATCGTTTCTGTCGCCGGCATCCCCTTGATTGGTGTTACTCTCCGGGCAGCCCTGGCCGGAATGGAGACCATGCTGAAATACGGCATGATGGAAGCCTGGGACGAAAGCATCCGGTCGTGGGAAACAAATTACAGAAAACTAAAGCAACGCGATTTTCTCAAAAATGACCAGGTCATTCTGGATACGTTGGGGGCTCACTTTTATAAGAAAGGCATCTACGCTGCTTGGCGATATGGTCATTTTTATCTCACGGATAACACCTTATTCCTATATCACGAAACCTATGATGAAGTTCTGTTGAAAATTGATTTAGCTCAGATTCGCGGAATGGTTGTGAGGTCTGAGAAATCATTTACCAACCGAACCTGTGAGGTGCTTTACGTCATTGTTGATAATGAGAAGGTCCATCGTCTACGTTCGCGAGATGTCCATACCCTGAAAAATACCATCGCCACATTCGTGGCGGATAACGGCACTTATACCGGTGCGGACTTGGTGATTCCGGAATATGAGGATTCGATTGCCACTATCTTGGCCGACGGGGAAGAAGTTACCCACCGGGGGAGACTCTGGCATCTTTACGAAGAAAATGCCGCGGGCAGCATCGCGAATACAACCTGGCGCCCAGGGAAATTGTATCTCACTAACCGCCGCCTCTGTTGGTGGTATCAAACAGAATCAAAGTTTCTACTGGATATACCCATCGAATCAATTTGCGGCTGCTATGAAGATGAGAAAAGTTGGAGTTTATTCAAGCAGGATACCCCTGTTCTGGATTTGGTTTATGAGCAGGATTCTGTTAAACGGGTGGCGTCTTTTTCAGGACAAGGCGTGGAAGATTGGCGAGAGGCCATTCAATCCGCCATAAATCAAAATGGAACGCAACCTGTCCGGGCAAAGGAATCTTGTCCAAAATGTAACCAATTATCAGATATCGAACATTTACTGAATAAGGGCTGTTCACATTGTGGCTGGATGAGTGCCAGAATGCAAAGAAAAGCGCTGGGGGCTCCTGTCTGATGTCAAAGGCAATTGGCATAGATCTGGGCACGACATTTTCTGTGGCTGCCTATGCAGAAGGGGGAAGAGTCAAGGTCATCCCCAATGCTGAAGGGGATCATCTCACACCGTCCGTTGCGGCGTTTACCCGTGACGAATCGCTACTCGTAGGAAAGGTAGCCAGGGCGCAGGCCGTGGCCAATCCTGAGCGGACCATTGCATCCATTAAAAGGCTGATGGGGTCAAATAAGAAGATCGTTATCGGTAGACAAGAACTTGCACCGCAAGAAATTTCAAGTTTTATTCTTGCTAAAGTAAAACGGGATATCGAGGAAGCATTAGGCCAACCAGTCAAGAAAGTGGTTATTACCGTGCCCGCATATTTCGGGGACAATCAACGGCAGGCAACCATTGAAGCCGGTAAATTGGCAGGCCTGGAGGTCATGCGTATTGTCAGCGAACCGACCGCGGCGGCGCTGGCATATGGGCTGCACCTTGGAGATATTCATCACATTCTTGTGTGGGATCTTGGGGGTGGAACGTTTGATGTGTCCATTCTGGAACTGGGCGATGGCGTGTTCGAAGTGAAAGCGGTGAATGGGAATACTCATCTGGGTGGCGATGACTGGGACCAGAAGATTGTCAGTTACCTGGTTGAAGAAATCAAAACTACGACAGGCATTGATGTCAGTGATGACAGAAAAGTTTTGCAGAAATTGAAGGAGGTGGGTGAAAAGGCCAAAATTGAGTTATCGGTTAGTACGGTTGCGAAAATTCGAGTGCCAATGATTTCCAATGGTACGGATTTTAGAACAACCCTTACTCGAACAAAATTTGAGCAGCTGGGGAAGGACTTACTAAGAAAGATGGTGGAACCCACGAAACAGGCTCTGGCGGATGCCAAGCTTCAACCAGATCATATCGACAAGATAGTGCTGGTGGGGGGGGGCCACCAGGATGCCGTCGGTCCAAAACTTGGTCAGAGAACTGTTTGGGAAGGAGCCCTATAAAAACATCAATCCGGATGAGGTCGTAGCAATTGGTGCGGCGGTGCAGGCGGGCGTTCTGCTGGGAGAAATCAAGGACATTGCCTTGGTAGATGTGATTCCGCTGTCGCTGGGAATCGAAGCTCAGGAAGGAATATTTGCCAAGATTATTGAGCGGAATAGTGCCATTCCCATGTCCGCGGGACAGATATTCACCACAGCAAAGGATAATCAGCCCCAGGTGGACCTGCGCATCTTTCAGGGGGAACGAGCTCTGACAGTAGACAATGGGTATCTAGGAGAATTTACGTTGGATAATATCCCTCCTGCCAAAAGAGGCATCCCTTCGATTGAAGTTACCTTCCACGTTGATGCAAATGGGGTTATTGCAGTATCGGCCCTTGATTTACATACTGAGCGAGAAAAATCAGTCACAATAAAATCCCCGCAGCGGATGACCGATGAACAAATCCAGAGATCCATTAAGGAAGCTGAGAAATATGCTGATGAAGATGAGCAACGCAAGGAGCGTATTTACCTGGGAATTCGGGCAGGGAACATGATTACTGCGGCGGAAATGGTGCTAGAGAAAAACGAAGGTTTAGTAAGCAGAGCGGATGTGGAGGAGCTTGAAGCAAGCATCTTTGAGGTGCAGGAGGCCTTGGCAAGCGGAGAGTCAGATAAAATCGAATTGCGGACCAAGGAACTGAAAGAACTTGTGCAGCTTGTATCTGATCAAGTAAAGCGTAAAAAGCAGTTCCAAGATGTAGATATGCGTATTGGTGTTTGATCCATCGTGAGACAAAACGGAAAAAACACGCTTGATCTACTCCCGAATGAATCCATCATTCTCACCGATCCGGCGTTCATAAAAAATACCCCGCGTAGCGGATGGAAACCGGGGCATCTGTCATTAACGAACAAGCGGCTGGTGCTCCATCAACCCGCACGGAATATTTTTTCAACGTTTCTTGAGACCATTTCGACTGTTACCACTGAGAAGAAAGGATTCATATTAAGAAGCGTGGATGCCCTCTGCGTTACTTTTGTGAATCCGAAAAATGGTACCTCATCCAAAGTGTGGATTGTGGTAAAGGACCCAGAAAAGTGGCAAAAAGAGATCTTTAACCGAACCCGACTTCAGGTCTCAGAAAATGATGTTGAAAAGATTGCCGGTGAGCTCGGTCCGGAGAGCCGAGCCGTTCTCCTTCACATTTGGGAAGCAAGGCATGCGACCATCCAAGAACTTGCCAGGCTATACGATGTCCCCAACCATATGGAGGTGTTGCAAAGAATCAGAAACATCATCAATCCGGTCAGTGAGGAAGTCGTGGGATTTCCAATATTAGTGTTTGAGCGGTCCAGAATGGATACTGTAACGGGGGAGAAAGTTCCACTCAGTTGGTGGATTATTGGAGATAGAGAAGCGAAGAAAGAATCTGTTGAACCTTTAATGGATCTTTTTGACGAAGAAGACCATATCGTATTTGTCATGGAACTTAGAGGTGTTAAGGAACAAGATATTCAGATAAAGATTAGTGCCGACCGCCTCAAACTCTGGTGTGACTCCCCTGTCGTGAGCTACTCTGAGGATATTCTACTTCCTTCCACAGTTGACCCTCGTACGCCTGAAAAACGTTTTCATAACGGAATATTGGAAGTTAGGCTACAAAAGAGTCTGGCTAAGACTATAGGAGTATAGATAGAGCCGTACTATGGCTGGGCTCATGTTTGTCCTGTACTGCCACAGCTACGGCACAATAGCGTTACTTCAAACTGAAAAAAGTGGGCAGAATTGCTCGACTTTTTTCCGAACCGGGAGTTTCCAACCCTCCAAACCTCTTGGCTTGGCTCCTACAATTCAAAGGAGTCTGATAGATGGCATGCCTAGGCTGGCCCTACTAGGGAAGGAGGAACAAGATGTCAGAAGTGACCGGCGCTGAGAAAGAGGTGCTAAGAATAGTGCGGCAGTTGTGGGCAGTGGACGCAGAAAAAATTGCGGCTGCGAGGGGGATTTCCGTTTCCTATGTAAGAGATTTGTGTCGTTCTCTCATTGAAAAGAAATTTCTTACCGGATCGCCTGCTGAATATCGTCTCACCTCTAAAGCGTCCAAAATGGCCGCTGAATCGAGTGGGGGCAAAGTTTATAATCGCGAGAAAATGGAACCTGTTACAGAAGAGGGGGAGTTCCCTGAGGCGAAAAGGGTCCATGCAATAGGAGAGCGGATCGGTGAAATCAAACATAAAGCGAATCTCCCCTCTCCTGAAGAGGTAGAGGCTGCCCTTAAATCGAACCCTCAGAAAACTTATGAGCAGGTAGAGGCTGAATTGAGCGCCCATACACTCACCTGTCCTGCCAAAGGTAAAGAGGTGTCTTGGCACTTTTGCTCCTCCTGTCCTCATCAAAAGGGGATCGACTTTAAAGGGTGGGCAGTTCAGTGCCACTACGAGTTTGCTGAAGAGGAGTTGCCTATAAAGACACAGGACCTCTTTTCCTTCGTTTCGTGCCCTTTAGTGAAGCGGGACCTTAGCATCCCGGAATGTGAGCGATGCCGCTATCATCGCGCGGTGGTCGGGGAAGCCAACCCCCTAAATACAAGGGCTGAAGGGTCGATCATTTGTGGTTTTCCACACACGATTGAATTCAAAGCTGAGGAGGCAAGCGAGCTCGAATATCGGGGAAAGAAGATGCGGATTGTCCCAATGAGATGGGAGTGAAGTATACCAAGAAAGGACGTATTTATGGGGGTGGTTGGTACCGAGTTGGAGGCCTTGGAGGCTGTTGAGGAAAGAGGGGGGCAGGCCGCTGCCCAATCCGTGGCCAAAAAGTTGAAGATGAATGTCGATTACGCCCGGCTTCTTCTGACTTCCTTGGCAAAGCGTGATTATCTCGACCTTTCCGCCCGGGGGATCTATTCACTGACGGAGAAGGGAAGACAGGAGATAGCGAGAAGAACGCTATAAGGCAAATTTATGGCGGAAAAGGTTGGCCTTCCTCCATAGATATATTCAATATGTCTTAAGAAATCTGCATGAAGGCAGGTTTGTTAAAGTCGATATTTAGCAAGATACCCTGTGTATCAATTAACTAAATCGGTTAAAAGGAGGTGAGATTATGACGCCGAATGAGAAGGAATTGTTAGAACTGTTCAAAGGGGTGGCTAAAGCCAACGCTTTTACCATGGGTAAGAAGATGTATCTTTCCGTAGATTATACCCAAACTCTCTGCAATAGACTAGCAGAAAAGGGACTTCTCAGCATAGTTACCCCTGGTAGATGGCCTGTATATAAAAGTAAAGGGAAGAAGTGAAAGGAGGGATGATGGCTAAAGTAAGAAGAAAAAAAGCAGTTTCTAAGCCTAAAGTAGTTTCTAAGCCCACGGCAGAAGTAAAATGTGCCTATTGTAAAGGAACAGGAAGAGACCCCTGGGGACTTATGTCAGTATTAGCTGCCTGCCAGGTATGTACAGGTAAGGGAACCGTTAATATTGAGGAACCCTATATAACCTGTCCTGTATGTAAAGGAAGAGGGAATCAAAGAAATACCAGGCTTACTTGTTTGGCTTGCAAAGGTAAAGGGGCAGTCCATGTTGAAAAAGGGATGAACAGCTGTCCTGAATGCGATGGAACTGGAATGACAGGTTCTGTGGGCTTGAGGAACTATTGTCTAAAGTGTCATGGGACTGGTAGAGTAAGCGCTTAAATTGTAATCAATAATTAGTTTTACGTTACCTTTCTGCCGAGCAAGTTCAGCCGCCGGTACTTATCTATCCTTTTCCGGGCGTTTTTCGGCTCCGCGGTAAACAGACGGGCCAGAGCGATGTACTCCAGTGCGGCCAGCCGCACTCGCTTGAAAATCTCATAGAGGTGCCCGGGCTTTTTTCCGTCGCCCTGGGAAGATCCGTCTGAAAAGCCCATGAAATCGGGCTTTTCAGGTGACTATGGAAAATAAAGCGGACAGCACTGATATGAAATAATGGAATATGAACAAAAACTTAAACAATTAGAAGAAGAATTTCAAAAGGTTAGTAAGGGAAAGGAGACCTTAGAAAGACAGATTACTTTCCACAAAAAGTGGATTATTCCCAAGTTAAAACCAGGCGCAGAATTGGAATCTAAAAAGAAATTCTTGGCTTCTTTAGAATCCGATTATTCTGAAATTTTGAAAAAAAAGGAAGCTTTAGACAGAAAACTGTGGGCTGAGCAGTCAAAAGAATTTGAGTTTGGCTGGAGAAAGAAGGAGACCGATGAAGTACTGGGAAGATCGAGTGGCGGACTTAGTATCCATTCCAGTGAAATGAAAGCTTTAAAGATAATTGCTGAAAAAGGTGGAGAGACTAACTTTGGAGTAATCAGTCGCAGGATGCGTGTAAACTATGATTATGCCCAGCTTCTCTGTATGTCTTTAGGGAAAGCCGATTATATTGATATAACTCCTAGTGGGAGATGCAAGATTACTCCCAAGGGAGAAAAAGAGCTGGACAAAATTGGTTAAATGTGTCAATCACCAAGGTAATTCCCCTACCTTCCTCACCAACGAAAGTCCCCACTTAGGTGATCCACCTGCGGAACTTTTTTCGCGGGCACTGGCCGTTTTTGAGGTGCCCCCGACACAGATGAAAGGTCAGTTTCTGTTAGCTGAATTGGTGACATCTGCTTGGGGAGGGCGCAACAGAGCAGGTGCTCCCCGCTCGTCCCCGAAACACCGGTTCCCCGGTTCCCGGGCTGATTTTATCACATGGCTCGTGTAGAATTAGATCTGAAATCGATGGAATGTCACCCAGAATCTTGGAAACCACTCGCAGTTCCTCGGCTAGCTGGTGATGGGGCGCGGGGGAAAGGGCAGCTGATTTCCAATCTTATGACGCATTTTTCCCCCAATGGGTTTCCAAAATTTTCAAGACGGAGCAAAATCAGCGAAAAGACGGGAGGAGCAAGATGAGTAGTCAAACCCGAAAAACTGGGCGCATGGAAAAGGGCAAAGGGCTGGATGTCGGCACGGCTTTCATTTATTACGCAGAACGAAAACGGGGAAAAATTGTCTACCGCAGGCAGCGAGACGCCTTCTTTGATATTGAGCAGGGAGATTTCACGAAAGGGATGCTTGAGAAGGTCAACGTCAACTACATTCAGAAGGAGGATAGCCTTTACGTCATCGGGGATGAAGCTATTGAGTTTGCCAATATTTTTAACAGGGAGTGCCGTCGCCCTTTAGCGCGTGGAGTCATCAGTCCGCGGGAGAAAGAAGCCCTTCCCATGGTTGAGGTGATTATCCAAAGTATGGTGGGCCCCCCGCGAGGAAAAGGGGAGATCATATATTATTCGGTTCCCGGAGAACCTCTCGATGCCGACTTTGACGTCGTCTACCATGAGAAGGTCATAGAGGGGATTCTCGAGCCGGTGGGATATATCGCCAAGCCGATCAACGAAGGGATGGCGATTGTATTCTCCGAATTGGGAGAGGAAAACTTCACGGGTCTGGCCATTTCTTTTGGGGCCGGCATGGTGAACGTCTGCTTGAGCTTTATGTCGGTTCCCATCATCACCTTTAGCCTTTCTAAAGGGGGAGACTGGATTGACAAGCAGGCCGCCACTGCCGTCGGCGAGACGGCAAGCCGCGTCTGTGCGGTTAAAGAAAATGAATTTGCGTTAACTTCTTCGGATCATACCAACCGAATTGGGAAGGCACTCTCCATTTATTACGACTATCTGATTGAGTATGTTTTGGCGCGGATCAAAAAACAGATGGAGCGCTCCGAGGAGCTGCCTCGGGTGAAAAAACCGGTTACCTTAATTGTCTCCGGAGGCACCTCATTACCGAAAGGATTCCTCGATCGTTTCTCAAGGCAGCTGAGGAGACTCAAATTTCCCATCAACATTGGGGAGATCCGTTGTGCTTCGCATCCGCTCCAGAGTGTGGTTCAGGGGGCATTGATCGCTGCGATCACCGATGGCGAGAGAGAAAAAGATCGCGGCAAGAAGGCGGCTGAATTCATTGAAAAGGCAAAAGAGGAAGGGAAGATTCCGTTACAGGGCTAACGCGGACCATTCCGTCACTCTTTCGTAGAAGCGGAAGTAAGCGTCGCGAGGAAAATGGGCGTGGACATCAAAGACGTGATGCAGGAAGTTTCTTTTTTTCTCCGCTTCGGTCTAAGAAGAAAGGGATTTGTGATCGAAGCAGTGCCTTCCAAGGACGGATGGGAAGTGCAAGCGGAGCTTTTGGATCCACGTCCCGATCCACGTCCCTATCTCAGTAGTTCCTATAAGAGAGTTTACGATCAAAATATTTATCTGATCCGGGTCGGCTCTGATCTCAAAATCCTTTCCTGTGAGAAGATAGGCAAGCGCGAAAAAACCGGAGAGATCCGCTTCTTTCCCAGAAAAAGGGGGATACGCGAAGCGTTTGGTTACAAGGCGCCAGCATCCCCTCAAAAACGCGAAAAAAAAGTCGCTTTGGATCCTTCTTTTGTTGGAGACTTGGCAACTGAAATCTCCAGACGGGTTTCTTCTTCCCTTGGGGGGGGACAAGCGGCCCGCTTCACAAGACGAGGTGATTATAGAAAAGGAGGCCTTCATCGACCCGCGCGAGAAGGTCAGTTTAGATTACAACTTTGAACGAGTGGGAAAGAAGGACGAACAGGAGGAGGGAAACATTTCCGAAGCAGTGCAGCGCTTAAAAGAAGTGACTTCCAAGGGGACGAGGAGGAAAAGAAAAATATAAGAGGCTCCCTGGACTTTGCTGTGCAAACCGAGTGCTTCGACCGAGGGGCGCACGAAGTGCCCGTTTTTGAGCCGCAAGAGAGGGCAGGCTGAAGCACTGGGAATCGAGCACAA
>JALLON010000160.1 GCA_027717925.1 Acidobacteria bacterium AH-259-G07
ATTCTCGCCTGGTCCAGTTTTCTGATTCTCACGGGAGCTGTGGTGGGAAAGCTTACAACGCGTCTAAGAGAGGAGGTTAAGCAGGTTAGAGGACTCAATAAGGACCTGGAGGACAGTAAAGCCAAAATCGAGGCCTCTGACGAGGAACTCAGAGAGTACGCCGAGAACCTCGAAAAGAAGGTGACGGAAAGAACCGAAAGCCTGGAGAAGTCAAAGGTCACCCTCGAGGATCTGAAGGGAAAAGTAGAAGAGGCGCTTTACTCCACCATGGATGCCTCGGTGGTCAAGCTAATCATTGAAAAACGGCTTCGCACGGAGAAAAGAAGAATCAGCATCATGTTTTCCGATCTAAAAGACTTCACCCAATTCTCCGAAGAGAGACGGCCGGAGGTGGTCATTAATGACCTCAACAGGCTGCTTCAGGAAATGGAAGGAGTTCTTTTAGACTACCACGCCCACATTGACAAGTATCTGGGTGACGGCATCATGGTTGAATTCGGAGCGCCAACCGATTACGAACGGCATGCCTTACTCGCCGTGGTCGCCGGCCTCAAGATGCAAGAGCGAATCAGCAAAGGGAAGTTCCCCTGGCAAATGCGTGTCGGGATTGCTACGGGAGAGCCCATCATTGGGCTCATCGGCTACCAGCGGCAAACCTACACCGCTATCGGAGACGTGGTCAACCTGGCCGCGCGGATTCAGGAGATGACCACCCCGGGATTGGTCACCGTTGATTCCTCCACCTATGAGGAGGTCAGCCGTTTTGTCGAGTCCCGAAGAAAGACCGTCTTATCCTTCGCCGAATCGGAAGATCCGGAGTTTGTAAAGAAGGTCGCCGATTATTCTAAATTGCTGGATGAGAACCCAGACGATGTCGAATTGTTGAAGAAAGCGGGTTTGCTGTTTCTCGAGGGCAATTACATTCTGCAGGCTCACGAGCATTTGGGGAAAGCGCTTGGCATTGATTCCAAGGACGATAAGATCAAACTCGCCTACGCCGAAACCACTTTGAAGATGAATCAAATGGATGCAGTCTCGATCCGGGGCAGGAAAGACAGACTCCATCTATATGAGATTCTGGGTCTGAACAACCCTCTACTGGACAGGGAAAAGATTCCTGAGAGACTCTACCAACAGTACCACGAAGAGGTGAGCAAGGCTCTGGAGTACCCGGAAGATATCGTTTTGCCCGTGGAAGTCATTGATGGCTCGATTGGCCATTCCCGAGTAGTCGGCTTTTTGGCATACGGGCTTGCTGACGTCCTCAACCTCACCGATCAGGAGAAACTAGACGTCCTGCAGGCGGGTTATCTGGCGGATGTCGGGAAGACGATCATCCCCCACCATCTCCTGAACCGTGCTGGAGCATTGAGCAAGAGAGAGTTTGAAGAAGTCGTCAAACACAGCCGAGAATCGGTCCGGCTCTTAAAAAAGATGGGCTATCAGAATGAATCCCTTTTCGAAATCATCGACGCCTCCCATGAGGCCTTCAATGGATCAGGTTACCCGTCCGGCCTTGAGGGCGAGAACATACCGCTCGGTGCTCGTATTGTGGCCGTCGCGGACAGCTACGATGCGCTCACCTCCTGGCGCCCCTACCGGGATCGATGGGACTATGGAGCAGCCTTCTCCGAGCTGGAAAGAGATGCCCAAAAGGGGAAGTTTGACCCCAAGGTTATGGAAGTGCTGGGAGCCCTCCTCGAAATCAGACCCCAGGCCGCAGTTGAAGGCTAACGGTTGAAGATTTGAAGGTTAGAAAGTTGAAAGTTGGAAGATTGGAGGCTAATTTGCAACCTTCAACTTTGAACCTTCAACTTTGCAACTTTCCAGCTTTAAATAATGGACATCCGTGTGCAGCTCGAGGACGTGAGTACGGTCAAGAAGCGGCTGAAGGTGGAAGTTCCAGCTGACATCGCCCTACAGGAGTTCAATCAGGTCGCCGGCGAATACAAGAAGCGCGCCCGCCTTCCCGGATTTCGTCCTGGAAAAGCGCCGGTACAACTCGTTAAGCGGCATTTTCGAAGAAGTATCCGCAGCGATGTCCTGCAGAAATTGGTCCCTCAATCCTATGACCAGGCGATCCGGGAAAAAGGGTTTCAGCCGCTGGGCAAGCCCAGTCTGGAAAACCTGACCTTCGAAGAAGGAGAGCCGCTGGTCTATGAGGCCAATTTTGAGATCCATCCCCGGATCGAGCTTCCAGAGTATAAAGGAATCGCGGTGACGGCCGATTTAAAACCTGTAACCCCAGAAGATGTTGACGAGGAATTGGAAATGCTCCGAGAAAAGCACTCCCGGCTGGTTCCAATCGAGGATCAGCCCATTCAGAAAGGAGATTACGCGGTCATCAAACTCCATGGGGAGTACGTTGATGCCGAGGATCATAGCCACCCTCACCAACCCATACAGGAGGAAAACGTGGTGGTGAAGGTGGGAGACGAACACACCCATGAGGCCTTTAACAAAGCCCTGCTGGGAATGAATGTTGCCGAGAAGAGGAATTTCGAAATCGAGTATGCCTCTGATTATCCGGAAAAGAAATTTGCCGGACATAAGGTGCTTTTTAGCGTTGAAGTCACTGACATCAAGCACAAAGAGCTGCCGGAGCTAAACGACGACTTTGCCAAGGACTTGGGAGACTACGAGAACCTGCAGGTGTTGCGAGAAAGAATCAAAGAGCAGTTAACTGCCCAGCGCGAGATAAATCGTGAGAACGATCTGAAAAGCAGGCTCTTGGAACAATTAATAGACCGCACCAGTTTCGAGGTGCCGGATGTTCTGGTGGAAGATCAAACTGACTCCATGATTGGGGACCTGGCCTACCAAATGGCCTCCGAGGGCGTCGACCCAACTAAGGCTAATGTCAATTGGGTAAAGGTGCGAGCAGATTTTCGACCCGAAGCGGAAAAGCGGGTGCGGGCAAACATGGTTCTGAGTGAGATCGGCCGCCGTGAGAATGTTGAGGTCACAAGCGAAGAGTTGGAAAATGAACTGGAACGGATGGCCGATTCCATGGATCAACCCAAGGAAAAAGTACGACAATATTTTCAGCAGAGAAATCGGATGGAGGGATTGAAGGGGCAGCGCGTTCGGGAGAAGGCACTGAAGATGTTGCTGGAAAGCGCTAAGGTGGTTGAAAGTTGAAGGTTGGAAGGTTGAAGGTTAAAGGTTCCAAGTTCCAGGTTTCAAGTTTCAGGTTTCGGGTTTCAAGTTTCGAGGCCGGCTTTAAATCTGAAACCTGAAACCTGAGTTCGAAAGTTCGAACCGATTCAGAACTCAAAAACCGAGATAAAGGAGAAAGCCGTGGCATTAATTCCAATGGTTGTTGAGCAAACGAACCGGGGTGAGCGTGCCTACGACATTTACTCCCGGCTGCTCAAGGACAATATCATCTTTGTAGGAATACCCATTGATGACAATGTGGCCAACCTGGTTATCGCCCAGCTGTTGTTCCTGATGGCCGAGGACCCCAATCGAGATATCTCCCTTTACATCAACTCCCCCGGAGGGTCGATTACCTCAGGACTGGCTATTTACGACACCATGCAGTTTGTGAAAAACGACGTGACCACCATCTGCATGGGACAGGCAGCTTCCATGGGAGCTCTGATTTTGTCCGCTGGAACGCCTGGCAAGCGATTTGCCCTGCCCAACAGCCGGATTTTGATCCACCAGCCCTCCATGTCGGGGCTCTCCGGACAGGCTACGGACATCGACATTTATGCCAAAGAAATCCTTCGAATGCGGGAGATGACCAATCGGGTCCTTGCCAAGCACACGGGTCAAAAAGTGGAGAAAATCGAAGAAGACGTGGAGCGTGACTTTATAATGAACGCGGAGCAAGCCAAGGACTATGGTATAATTGATAAGATCATTGAAAAGCATGTCGGCCCTGAAAGCGCTGACAGCTGACAACCGGGGCTGGGCGGCCAGAGCAAAAGAGCAGTAGAACACAAGGGCAAAAAAACGATAGAATAAACGATAGAATAGAAGAGCAAAAGAACAATAGAAAGCAGCTGTTGCTCACAGTTGACAAAGCGCTATAGGTTGAGTATTCGTGTTAATCCGTTAAGCTCTGTGTAATCCGTGACGATGAAGAAAAACGGAGACGATATCCTTCGCTGCTCATTCTGCAACAAGAGTCAGAATGACGTAAAAAAGCTGATTGCAGGCCCGACGGTTTTTATCTGCGACGAGTGTGTAGACGTCTGCAACGAGATCATCTCCGACGATATCACGGCCGAAGCTTCCTCTATCAAAGAGGCTCTCCCCAAGCCCACCGAGATCAAAGATTTCCTCGACCAGTATGTCATCGGGCAGGAGGTGTGCAAGAAAAAGCTGGCGGTTGCCGTCTACAATCATTACAAGCGAATCAAAATCGGCCGGCGCCGGCGCCAGGAAGTGGAACTGGCCAAAAGCAATGTTCTCTTCATCGGTCCCACCGGGACCGGTAAGACCTTGCTTGGCCAGACTCTGGCCCGCATGCTTTCCGTTCCATGTGCCATTGTGGACGCAACCACCCTCACCGAAGCGGGATATGTGGGTGAGGACGTCGAAAACATTATCCTTAAGCTGCTGCAAGCCGCTGGAGGCGATCGCGACCGGTGCATGCAGGGCATCATTTACATTGACGAAATCGACAAAATTTCGAGAAAAGACGAGAACCCTTCCATCACGCGCGACGTCTCCGGAGAAGGGGTGCAGCAGGCACTCTTGAAAATCCTGGAAGGGACGATCGCCAATGTTCCCCCTCAGGGTGGTCGAAAGCATCCGCATCAGGAATTTGTCCAGATCGACACCATCAACATTCTCTTCATTTGTGGTGGCGCCTTTGTCGGCCTGGATAAAGTGATTCAAAGGCGGCTGGGACAAAGTAGTATCGGCTTTGGTTCAGAGTTGAAGTCGCCTCACTGGAGAAATGCACCTGAATCGGAGGTCCTGACTCAAGTTTTGCCTGAGGACCTTATCAAGTACGGATTGATTCCCGAATTTGTGGGGAGACTCCCCGTTATTTGCACGCTGCACGAGCTGGACAGGAAGGCTCTGGTGGAGATCCTCACCGAGCCAAACAACGCCCTCGTCAAGCAGTATCTGAAAATGTTTGAGTTTGAGGGTGTTTCACTGAAGTTCACCGACGATGCACTGGATGCTATCGCCACATTGGCGCTTGAGCGAAAAATTGGCGCTCGCGGCTTGCGGTTGATCACAGAAGATCTTATGTTAGATGTGATGTACGAGTTGCCCTCGACCAAGAAGGTCAAGGAGTTTGTGATCACACGCGAGATGGTGGAAAACAAAGAGGTCGTGTTCAAGCTGCTCGAGAAGGCCGGATAATCTTCCGACCACATACTGTGGAGCAGTGGTGCCTTAAGTTCCCAGAGAAGCAACCGTGGGAGGTTGTTGTGTGGTAAAGGTTTCATAGGGTGAAGGTGTCAGGTCTTGAAAATTGAATTTTCGGAAAAGCCAAAAATTCAATTTTAAAGACCTGACACCTTCACGCCTGAAACCTGAAACCTTTACTTGAAACGTTTCTTAGAAGAATGTATCTATTAGTAGGAGCCGGAACGGAGTTCTTCCTGAGACATGAGTGAACTTGGCCAAAGAGTAACTCAGATCTATCCCATGGTCCCTATTCGGGACGTGGTGGTTTTTCCTTACATGATGGTGCCCTTCGTCATCGGGCGCCAGTCTTCCGTCTTGGCTCTGGAGAAGGCCCTTGAAGCCGACAAGAAGATCTACCTGGCTACTCAGAAGGACGCTTCACAGGACAATCCCAAACCTGAGGACATCTATCAGGTAGGGACCGTAGCAAACATTGTCCAGAGCCTTAAACTTCCTGATGGCAATATTAAAGTTCTCGTCGAAGGTCTGCGCCGGGCACGGACTGTCCGGGTCAAAGAAGTAAAGCGATACGTCGAGGCTGAAGTGAAGTTTGATCCGGTGACCAAGATCTCCCAGGCCAAGATGAGCCTCTTGACCAAGCGACTCAACGGGTTGTTTGAGGACTTTGCCAAGCTCAATCCGAACATCAACTACGAAACGATTGTTCAGGCAGCACGCAGTACCGATACCGACCGTCTGGCGGATAACATTGCAGCGAATCTGCCCATCTCTGTCGAAGATAAACAGTCCTTACTTGAAATCGCCGATTCGGCCCA
>JALLON010000161.1 GCA_027717925.1 Acidobacteria bacterium AH-259-G07
CCTTTGCGAAATCATCCACCCCAATTTTATCCAGAGTCATGACTTGACTCTCACGAACAGCTCGCTGCCAGCCACGTGGGAAAAACGAAGAGTCGGTCCCAAACAAAAGTCGATCTGGTCCCAGCACCTCTAGCGCCTGACGGAAGACATTTTCAAGAGTCAGTGAAGGATAGTACTTGATCCAACTGTTCGAACTGGAGGTATCCAGGTAGATATTGGGACAAACGTCAGCTACCATGAGTACTTCTCGAAAGAACCCCGCTCCAAAGTGGGGGATAATAATGGGCAATTGAGGAAAGGTCGATGCGATTGAATGTAAATCCAAGGGATTGGAAAGACGCATGGCAAATTCGCTAGGCAGACCCAGTTTCTTTCTCACGCCTACTGAGAGAACACCGCAGTGGACAAAGACTGTCGCTTCCTTCAGAGAAGCCGCCACTTCGAAGATTTTCAAAGTCTTCTCATCGTAGACGCGATATTGGTGCATTGCCGGAAACAAGCAGATACAGCGCAAACCCAGCTCGAGGATCGCCCGTTGAACCCTCTCAGTCGCTCCCTCTCCACGGGGGTCGACCATGAAAAAGCCCACAAAGCGTTGGGGATACTGCGAGACGGCCACTGCCACAGACTCTTCGTCTCCGGGGACACTGGCGATCAGAGCGGCTCTCTCCACCTGGTTCTGGTCCAGTTCTTCGATCCAGCGATTTGCTAAATCTACAGAGGTTCCAGGAGTTTCCCAATCTAGAAGGCTTGTGACCTTAGCAACAGCGTCTTCTGAAGATCCGATCCCTTTTTCTCTGGCCAGGATTTGGAAAAAGCCACGCGAAAAGAAATGACAGTGAGAATCGTTTATGATCATAAGCTGATTATTTGCCTCCGATCTCCAGAATCTTTACCAGCACCAAGGTGATGTTATCGGATCCCCCTTTGTCATTGGCGCTCCCAATCAGCTCATCAACTGCCTCATCTAGGGAGCAACTCGTCAAAATGGATCGAATGTCTTCATCAGAGAGCGAATCCGTTAATCCATCGCTGCAAATTAAGAAGCGATCTCCCGAGCTCAAGGATGCCGAGAAGACATCGATTTTCACCCACGGAAGAATCCCGAGGGACCGGTCCAGTAGATTTTTCTGTGGATGGCGTTGCATTTGCTCCTTGGTCAATAACCCTTGTTTGTAAAGGCGGAAAACCGGAGAATGATCCTCTGTTATTTGGCTTAATTGATTTTCCTGCTGTAAATAAATCCTGCTGTCTCCCACATGTGCAATCCAAACCATTGCAGCGTTGTCCGGTACTAGGTAAAGGGACGTAACAGTGGTTCCCATTCCCCGGTGTCTGGGATTCTTTACTTGGTCCTGGAGGATCCGTTTGTTGGCCTCTTGGATTCCATGTTTTAGAGCTTCTGCGGGCGACTCTGAAACTTCCTTGACGAGTTCCTTCAAAGTAGCTGCGGCAATTGAACTGGCGATCTCACCAGCGGCATGGCCCCCAAGTCCATCGCACACTCCAAATAATCCCATCTCCGGTGCTTCGATCAAGCAATCCTCGTTATTTTTTCTTACTCGCCCCACATCAGATCGAGCCCGGTACACAAATCGAATGGAGCCTTTCTGGTACACGTCTGATCCCATACTTTTCTAGTTGTCCTTCTCGTTCTTCTCCTAGTTTTCCTCTTTGCGGTTTCTCGAAAAGTCCGAGATGGAGGCGCGGAGAAAATCAGAAATTGGTTTTTCTGGGGTAGCCACCGTCAAAAATTGTGTAATCCGTCGAGTATCCGTACATGACACTTCACAAGGCCGTAGACGATCAAAATCAAAAGAATCCAAGCACCCGTTTTCTTCCACAGCGGATGCGTCAGTTGTGTTCCACAGTAAGGGCAATAAGTACTCCTTTCAAGCAGCGTATAGTGACAATGGGGACAACTCTCGAGTTCCGCCCGAGGCATTTGCTTAAGTATCCCACAAAAGGTGGAGTGTTTTCACTCCAGGACTCGAACCCCGGACTCCGAGAAACGATAATCGAGGACCTTGCCTCCATTGTTTTCAGGATCGTGTTTCAAACTCGACTTCGCTGAAAAGGTCAATTGCCGCATTGAGTGTAAGCCCACCTCCTTCGAACAAATAGAAGAGGATAGATGTCGAGAGTGGCTCCAGCGAGATCGATTCGGGTGGGGGCCAAAACTTTTAACTTCACAGGGTAACAGAACGATAGAAGGTTATCCGCAAAAGTGCAATAAAATAGTCGTAGTAAAATAGAGGGGTCAGACCTTGAGGTTTGACCCCTCTATTTTCGCTATGAAATTGCTAAAGATCTCCACTGCCGGTGTTCGGGGCATTGTAGGCCAGGGAATGAGCGCCGAGGTGGCCATGGGTTTCGCTCAGGCCTTCGCAACGTATTTGGAGGGAGGGTCGATTGCCGTGGCTCGTGACTCGCGTCCCTCAGGGATCATGATGCGTTGTGCGGTGGTAGGGGGCCTGCTGGCGTGCGGCTCCAAAGTGATCGACTTGGGAACCGTTCCCTCGCCGACCTTGCGAATCTACCTGGAGAAGCTGCGGATCGACGGCGCCATCATTATTGCGGCCGGGCATAATCCTCAAGAATGGAATGCTCTCAAGTTCTTACGCGGAGACGGAATGTACTTGAATACTTTTCAAGGTCAAGACCTCCTGGAGATTTACAACCATGCTGAGTTTGCAAAGGCCGGATGGGACGAAATGGCAGCTGTCGAATTCGACCACCAGGCCCTGGATTACCATCTGAGAAGGATTAAGGAAACCTTTGATGTTGAGGCAATCCAAAAGCGACATTTCAGAGTGGCAGTTGATTGCTGTAATGGAACATGTACACGGATTACGCCTCGTCTTCTCAAGGAGCTCGAATGCGAAGTCGTGGCCCTTAATGATGACATCCAGAGACCCTTTCCGCACTATCCCAATCCTACTCCCGACAATATGAGCCAGCTCGAGGCTTTAGTCAGAGCAGCCAAGGCGGACATCGGCTTTGCTCACGATGCCGAGGGGGAGCGATTGGGAATCGTGACCGAAAGAGGGATCAGTCTGCACCAGGAAAAGACTTTGGCCATTGCATGTCTAGTTGCCTTGAGCACTGATCGGCTCCCCCCTGAAGAGGGGGCAACAAGAATTGTGGTCACTAATTTGTCGACGAGCAGCATGATCGATGTCCTGGCCCAAAAAGCGGGTGCAATGGTCTATCGAACGCCAATCGGACAGGCCCACGTGGCGGATAAGGCGCGACAACTGAGTGCCGTTGTGGCCGGGGAAGGGTGTGGCCAAGTTATCCTGCGCCAGCTTCATCCCGTCCCTGACGGTCCGGCGGTGATTGTTTGCATTCTGGAACACTTGGCCAGATGGGGAGGGACGATTTCGGAACTAGTCGAACAATTACCTCGTTTTCACATGGTTAAGGAAAATATCCCCCTTCCTCCCGAGGTCCTTTATAGTAGGCTTCAGTATTTTCGGGTTCAGGCTGAGCGAGAGGAAGATAGCTTTGAACTAGATCTGACTGACGGTGTAAAGATCAATACCCCGGATGGCTGGGTTCACGTGCGAGCCTCCACCACTGAGTCACTGCTGAGGATCATCGCGGAAGCTATTGAGAAAGAGAGGGCACATGAATTACATCAATGGGCTCGCGAGAGGGTCTCGGTTTAGGAGGGTAAGGGGCGAACCGGTGGCGGATTAAGAGATGAAACCCATCAAAACCTTAAAAGTGAGCATTTCGGGTGTTCGCGGCGTCATTGGCGACACTCTAAAACCTTTGTTGCTTTGTCGGTTCGCTCGGGCATTTGCCACGTACATGGGTACAGGATCGATTGTGGTCGGCCGAGACACACGCACCTCTGGTGAAATGGTCAAACACGCTGTGCTTTCCGGTTTGCTCTCCTCGGGAATGCGAGTCATTGATGTAGATATCTGCCCTGTGCCTACTATACAGTTTGCCGTGCGTAAGCTTCGAGCCAGGGGAGGAATCGCCATTACAGCCAGTCACAATCCAGCCGAATGGAACGCACTAAAGTTTATCAAGGCCTGCGGCTGCTTTCTCAATGCCTATGAGGCTGAAGAACTGCTTAGTCTCTATCATCAGGAGGAGTTCAACGAAGTTGGCGCCAGCCAGATTCTTTCTCTCGACGCTTATGATTGTGCAGTTGAGGACCACCTCCAGAGGATCATTGAGACCATTCAGCCTCCGCTCGAACCCAAACTGAAAGTGGCTGTCGACTGCTGCAATGGGGCCGGTTCAGTGATGACCCCGTCACTGCTACGCAAGCTTGGTTGCGAAGTCGTTGAATTGAACTGTACTCCCAATGGTTATTTCCCCAGACCTCCTGAACCGCTGCCGACAAACCTGGGTGAATTGTGCCGGACGGTGCGCGAGCACAAGGCCGACATCGGCCTGGCACAGGATGCCGATGCTGACCGCCTGGCTATTGTGTCAGAGACTGGCTCTGCGATTGGAGAAGAATACACCTTGGCGCTTTGCACTTATTTCGTGCTCCCTCGTGAGAAGGGAACAGTGGTCGTCAATCTCTCGACTTCTCGAATGATTGACGATATTGCCAAGTCTTTCGACTCCTGCGTCATTCGGACCAAAATCGGAGAAGTGAATGTTACGGAGCGCATGCAAGGGGAAGAGGCAGTAATTGGAGGCGAAGGAAATGGAGGTGTCATTTATCCCAGAGTGAACATGGCCAGAGACAGTTTTGTGGCCATAACCATGATTGTCAGCCTGATGCGCCTGTTGGGGGAGGGGCACAACTGCAAACCCATTTCCGAGCTGACCCAACTTTTTCCCGCCTACAAAATGACGAAGTTGCGATATGAGATCCATCCTCATCGAATTCCAACCCTTCTTGAAAAGCTTGAAAGCATTTATCGAAATGAGGAGGTCAATTGCCTGGATGGTCTAAAAATCAATCGTGAGCAGGGTTGGATACACCTACGCGCTTCCAATACTGAACCCGTCATGAGAGTGCTCATTGAAGCCCGCACGGAAGAACTCCTGCGAGCTTACGAGCAGGAAGTCGCCGAACAAATTGAGGCACTAATAAGCAAAGAGTAGACTGTCTGTTTCCTTCGAGCTTCTTTAACTTTTCTCGGAAGTATCTTGCCGCCGTTGCTGTGCAGCGCCTTGGGGACCCTGCCCTGATGCTCCTCAAAGAGAAGAACAGGGAAGGTGCTAAAATCAGATCTATGGAGGTTCATGTATGGGCACCACTCCTCATAAGAGAATAACCCCTGGTGCCCTTGAGCACTGGAAAGGAGGATTGATCAATGGCCGAGCCAGTAGTCAGTTTTTCGAAATCGGACGCGGTTGGCGCGATCACTTTGAATCGTCCGCCAGCCAATAGTTACGAAATAGGTCTCATGTGCGATTTGGAGGCAGCGATTGACGCCGCCAACAGCGACAGCGAGACCAAGGTCGTGATCCTGAAGAGCGCGTTAGAGAAATTCTTTTGCGCGGGCGCGGATATCAAGACTTTTGCAGTCAACCGTACCCAGGACAATATGGAAATGGTTGGAGTCGCCCACCGGGCCCTAGAAAAGATGAGCACCAGCTCCAAAATTTTCCTAGCCGCCATCAATGGACATGCACTGGGCGGAGGACTGGAGATCGCTTTGGCCTGTGACCTGCGCTTTGCCGCGGAGGGGGAGTATCGGGTTGGCTTGCCTGAGGTCACGCTCGGACTGCTTCCAGGCAATGGCGGCACCCAGCGCCTGCCCCGTTTGATTGGAGCGAACAAAGCCTTGGAATTGATGATTGGCGGTGAGACTCTGGTTCCGGAGAAAGCTCTGCAGTTCGGTATTGTGGACAAACTGTTCACGGCGGATAAACTCCTTGCCGAAACCGAAGCCTATGCGCGGAGGCTCGCCAGCGGAGCGACGCAGGCCATTGGACAGATCAAAAGGGCAGTGTATGAGGGAAGTACAATGAAACTGAGCGAGGCCCTCAACCGGGAGCGGGAACTACTGAGGCCGCTCTTTGACACGGAAGATGCCAAGGAAGGTATCCGCGCTTTTGTTGAGAAACGAAAGCCCGTCTACCGAGGCAGGTGACGGGAAAAAAGAGCTGTCCCCCCTAAAAACTCCATCCGAAGGGAAGAAAGGCGCTCGCGCAGTCTGA
>JALLON010000162.1 GCA_027717925.1 Acidobacteria bacterium AH-259-G07
ATTTGAGGATCTCGGCGACCACAACCGGAGAACGGGACAAAGCCTTAATTACGGTTCTTTGCCCTTTTTCGATCCTCTTGGCAATCTCAACTTCTCCCTCTCGAGTCAAAAGAGGGACCGTCCCCATTTCTCTCAAATACATCCGAACAGGATCATTGGTCTTCTCCAAGCTCTGCGCTGTGAGATCGCGCTCCTCATCCTCGTCGGTTTTGGGATGAATTTTTTGTTTGACTACTTCCAGCTGTTGCTTGGAATCGATGACTTCGATTCCCGCATCGCCAAAAAGATAGAAAATATTGTCTAGGTCTTTTGAGGAGTGAATGTCGTCTGGAAGAATGTCGTTGACCTCGTCATACAGAAGGTACCCCTTCTCCTTCCCGAGATTCATTAATTCTCTGACGCCATCGTACTTTTCTTCGATACCTTCGTATTTGTCGTCAATCGACAAGTATTCTCGACCTCCCGAGTTTTACTGTCTAATCGTGTTTATTATACTAAATCAAGATAACAGCGCGACGAATGAAGATCATACGCCCCAAAGAGAGTGCCGAAAAAATAGATGCACCGCAACTCAAGAAGTTCCCAATGTCTGGGCACATCCACAAGAAAGTCCAAAATAATCATTCAATCTCCGGCGTGGGTGCTGAAAGGAGACAGTCTATTCATCCCGTGGGCTGAATAGCCTCCAACCATCACCCCCTCCCTCGTCACTGAAGGGCTACAATCCAATTCCTCTTTTTGACAGGGAGTTTAACCTACCGGTATAATAGCGACTTTTCCAAAGCTGTCATCGTCGATTAGAGAGTAAAAGAGGTGCGGCATTTCATACGCTATTATTCAAAGCGGTGGTAAGCAGTATCGAGTCAGCGAAGGGGACTTCATTGATGTAGAGCGCCTGGATGCAGACGTAGGTCAGCAGGTGAGCTTCGACGAGGTTCTTTTGATCGATGATCAAAAAATGATCCACTTGGGAAAGCCAACTTTGGATGGGGCTCGCGTGGTTGGAACCATCGCTGAACAGGGAAAAATGGACAAGGTTGTCGTCTTCAAATTCAAGCGACGCAAGATGTATAGAAGAAAACAGGGTCACCGGCAGCTTTTTACCAGAGTGAGAGTAGATCAGATAGAACTTACTCCTGGGTTGGGGCCAAAGCGAGAGAGCAAGAAGACGGCGAAAGCAGCGAAAAAGAGCGCCAAGAAACCGAAGGCAAAACCCGGTGCGGGACCGACAAAAGAGGCCAAGCAAGCCGTCGCCAAGGAAGCTTCTCAGATGACAGTCAAGAAAAAAGTCGCCAAGAGAACAGCCGGGAAAAAGAGTATGAAAGCGTCCAAGAAGCAGGCTGCAAAAGGTCTGAAAAAGACAACAGCCAAAGCTTCAAAAAAGAAAGGGGCAGGAGCCTCTCAAAAGTTAGCTTCAAAGAAAACGGCAAAGCGCGCTAAGAAGAAAAGTGAGAAATAGAAACTATGGCACATAAAAAAGGCCTTGGAAGTTCTAAGAACGGCCGTGACAGCCAGTCGAAGCGACTGGGGGTCAAACGATTTGATGGCCAGTTTGTGAGCGGCGGATCGATTTTGGTGCGTCAACGTGGGACACGCATTAAGCCGGGTTTAAATGTGGGACGCGGAAACGACGATACCCTCTTCGCTATGATGGACGGTATCGTCACATTCCAGAATCGGGGCCGCAAGGGCCGGTTTGTTCACGTCGTTACTCCAAATTAACGAGCAAACGAATAATCGAGCACTCCTCGATTGTCCTCTCTCCGTTCGTTTACTGATCCTCTATGTTCGTTGATCATGCCAAGATTTATGTCAGAGCAGGTGAGGGTGGAAATGGTTGTGTAGCGTTCCGGAGAGAGAAATATGTCCCCCGGGGAGGTCCCAGCGGCGGGGACGGGGGAAACGGAGGCAGCATTTACTTTCGCAGCACTCCGCATCTTAATACACTCCTGCCTTTTAAGTATCGACAACATTTCAAAGCGGGTAGGGGCGCGCACGGTTCGGGAGGAAAGCGCCATGGCAAGGATGGTGCAGACCTGGTGATTGAGGTTCCCGTCGGAACCCAAGTTTACAATGAAGCAAACGGCCAGCTTCTCTTTGATCTGGATAAGGATGGTCAAGTGGAACTGGCGGCCAAAGGAGGTCACGGAGGGCGAGGAAATGCCGCCTTTGCGACAGCAACCAACCAAGCTCCACGGAAGTTCGAATGCGGACAACCCGGAGAAGAGGCAACTCTCATACTGGAGTTAAAGATCCTGGCCGACGTTGGAATAGTCGGGTATCCCAATGCGGGGAAATCCACCCTCATTTCCGTGATGTCCTCGGCTAAACCCAAGATTGCAGGCTACCCATTTACCACCTTGACGCCGAACCTCGGCGCAGTCTCCTATGGGGAATATTCGAGCTTCGTCGTAGCGGATATCCCAGGATTGATTGAGGGTGCCCACAATGGTAGTGGGCTAGGATACCAATTCTTGCGCCATGTCGAGCGAACCAGGCTTCTGGTTCATCTGGTGGATGTCAGTGACAGCGGGGAGAAAGATCCCGTCCGCGCAGTTGAGACTATCAGGAAGGAACTGCAACTCTATAATGCCGCCTTGAGGGAAAAGCCGGAGATTATCACCGCATCCAAGATCGATGTCGCCAATCCTGGGAAACTAAAACGGTTGTACTTATACTGTCAAAGAGAGCGACTACTCTTTCAGAAGGTCTCCGCCGTCACTGGAGAGGGGATGAAAGAATTGAAAGACGCGGTCGTGCAACATCTGGGGGTCAAAGGAGATTGAAAATCGGTATCCTGGGTGGAACCTTCGATCCAATTCACCGTGGGCACAGCTACGTGGCACGCGCCGTCTCGAAGATCCTTAGTCTGGATCGAGTACTCTTCGTGGTGTCATACTATCCGCCCCACAAGGAAAAGCGCGAAATTACCAGCCCTTTTCACCGTTACGCTATGACGGTGCTGGATCTTATTAATGACAAGATCCTTTATCCTTCCCGATGGGAACTGGATCACAAAAAGTTGTCTTTTACCATCGAAACACTCCAGTATTTCACCTCTCATCATCCCGAGCATGAGTATTGTTTCATTGCGGGAAGTGATTCCCTGAAAGAGATTCATTTGTGGAAGGATTGTGGTACACTGCTAGGGAAACATTGTTTTCTATTTGTTCAGCGGCCCGGAACCGAAGTCGATCTCGAAGAGTTAAAAATTCCTCCATCTCTGAGGCAAAATATTCAAGTACTTTGCGAGAGCGGCAAACCGAGCATCCGTCCGGGTCAGTCCTTTCTGATCACTTTGAACGCTCCTCCCATCAGCTCGACCTCGATTCGAAAAATCATAGCGTCAGGACGATGGCCTTCATCGGAGATGATTTCTCCTTCTGTGCTTCAATACATCAAAAAACATCGACTCTATGAAGAAAACCAAGATTGTTCTGAAGAAGGTTTGTCAGGCCATTGAAGGTAAGAAGGGAGACCACGTTACCATCTTTGATGTGTCTAAGATCTCGAGTTTCACCGACTTCTTTGTGATTTGTCACGGCTACAACGAGAAGCAGAATCAGGCAATCTGTGATGAGATTATGGAAAAATTGAAAAAAGAAGCACATCTGTTTCCCAACCATGTTGAAGGCTACCAGCATGCGGAATGGATTCTGTTGGACTATTTGGATTTTGTGGTCCATATTTTTTCCACCCGGGCTCGACAGTTTTACAAACTGGAAAAACTCTGGAGCGACGGAATCGAAGTCGAGCCAAAGGCGCTGCCCGCCTGACCCGCTGACCCAACGACTCCCTCACCCCCTGACCCGCTCACGAGTCAGCCCTGAGTCTTCAGCTGTGAGTGCTGAGGTTCCCCAATCACGCTCGAAGTCCAGAGTTCTGACTTTTCAATTCCGAGTTCTGAATTCTGACTGTCCGGCCAGAAGTCAGCGGGTCAGGGGGTCAGCGGGTCAGCGGGTGAATTTCAGTTGCCGTCCAGCCAAAAATTTTGTATAAGGATAGATCTTTTTCTCCGTGAGATTGCGATTTTTATGGATTGGGAAAACGAAAGATCCCTTGTTCTTGAAAGTTGAAGAAAGATATCTCAAGCGCATTGAGCAGTACTTTCCAACCGAGAGGGCAACGGTCCGTGACCTGAAAAAGATTGACCGGCATCAGCAGGCTGCTCAACTAGAGCGAGAGGCACGGCAAATTGAGAGGAAACTATCCTCAGAGACCTATTTGGTGGTTTTGGATAGTCTCGGAAAACAGTTTACGAGTCAAAGACTGGCCTCGTTTGTGGCCGAGCTGATGAATCGAGCAGTCTCCGAGGTCACCTTTGTAGTTGGAGGCCATCTGGGTATTCCTTCGAAAATTAAGGATTTGGCAGATCTAAAAATTTCCTTAACGAAATTGACGCTTCCTCACGAGCTCGCTCGAATTATCCTGCTCGAACAGATATACCGAGCGGTGAGCGTTATCAAAGGTTTGCCTTACCACAAGTAACGAGGTTTCTGGATGCGAGCCAAGGATCTGAAATACTTCAAAAAGAAGCTTCAGGAAAAAAGAACTGAGCTCATCAGTGTGGTACAGAAGACAGAAAACTACGGCCGTCAGATCGACAGTGAAGTGGAAGCCATGGATATCGCCGATAAGGCTTCGAGCTCATATACGAAAGAGTTCATGTTCAGCAAAAGCGACACTGACCGGCAACTTCTTCAGGCGGTGGTGGGCGCTCTGAGCAGAATCGATGACGGCACTTACGGTGAGTGCACGAACTGCGGAGAATCGGTGGACCGAAAACGACTTGAGGCTGTGCCCTGGACACCGCTGTGTCTGCGATGTCAAGAAGAGGCCGAACAGGGACGCTGACGACTCCTGAGGGCTGGGATCGTAGATTTTTGCGGTCCTTACGTTGTAGTCAGTGTGAGCCTCAATAGCACAATCAGGCAAATCGGTCAGGCGCTTTTTTTCCCCCAGTCTTGTGTTGTTTGTCATCACTGGGTGTTGAATCCTGATTTCAGCCCACTTTGCCGAAACTGTTTGCTCTCCTTGAAACCTCTGGGACAAAGAATTTGCTACTACTGCGGGATTCCACTGCCAGGGGACTTGCTGGAAGTCCATGGGATCTGCTCGCAATGCCGAGATGGCCCAAAAACCTATGATTTCGCCCGAGCCTATGGTGCTTATCAGGGGAGCCTGAGATTAGTCATTCGAAAATTCAAATTCGAGGGTCGCCAAAGACTCGCTTATCCATTAGCCGCACTTTTGGAGACCTGTTATCGGGGACGGGGATTGAACTTGAAGGCGCACTGGATTGTCCCCGTTCCGTTGTATTCACGAAGAAGGAGAGAAAGGGGTTTTGATCAAACCCTACTGCTGGGTCATGTCTTATGCCAAAAATTGAAGGTCCCCGTCTTTGGAGGACTGCGTCGGGTCAGGCCCACGGCGCCTCAGTCGGGACTGGATCTTCGCCAGCGACAAGAAAACGTCTACGATGCATTTTTGCTTGATCAAGCTGAGCTGCTGTCAAGACGGAACATATTGTTAGTCGATGACGTAATGACAACGGGCACAACAGTCTCAGAGATCTCCCGGTTGCTTAGAACGAAGTCCACAGTTCACAAGATTATGGTCCTTACCTTAGCCCGTGTCCCATTGTTGTACACTCAATTGTAAGTTTTACCTCGTGTAAGTGTGAAGAAAATCATTGTGAGCGAGATGCCGTCATACCAGACTCGGGGCGTCTTGAGCGGGTATGTGTTATTCTCTTTCGCCTTGATCATCTGTGTGGCAGCCTGTAATGGCGGCAAAAAGGCCACCCTAACCAGACAGGAAATGGAGCCAGGAAGCGAAATCAACCGCGAAAAAATCGTTTCCGCTGTGGAGCTTGACCGCAATGTTATTTGCAGTGGACCTGACCATTTTCTCGAGGTGACCTTCACAATTAAGAATACAACCGATCAACCAATCCGTGTCATCTTTTCAAGCACTCAACAATACGACTTCTCTATAGAAGACGAATCAGGTCGCCAGTATTGGAGGTGGTCAAATGGTAAGTTCTTTGCCATGATGATTGTGGAAAAGGAACTAGGCAAAGAACCTTGGGTGCATAGTGAAGATATTCCGACTGTTGACCGGGAAGGCAAACCT
>JALLON010000163.1 GCA_027717925.1 Acidobacteria bacterium AH-259-G07
ATTCTTAGTGAAGCGGGTGTGACACAGCAGATGATTGAAGCGTTTCCTGAGGACACGGCACCGTCCTTCCTACTCAGAGCTCGAGACAGATCTACGGAGAGCATTTTCGGAAACGTGTTCAAGAGATGGGCATCCTAGAAGTCCTCACAGCTCCCCAAAGTCCTTGGCAGCCGGCGAGAGTGTCTGGATCATGTTATCGTGCTCGGAGAGCGGCACTTGCGAAGCGTTTTGAAAGGCTACTTCGACCTACCCCTCCTTCTCGGTGGCAGGACTGTCAAAGTTGAATGTGTCCGCCACAACTTTCCACTGCCCGTCTGCCTGTTTCCTCCAAACCGTGGTGTATTTACCTTTCCTCGTGACGGCGTTCCCTTCCGAATCATCTACGGTAAGTTCAAAAGTCCCGACGGTGTATCCCAAGTCTCCAGCGCTCGAGACATCGGCCATAGTTGGGCCCCAAGTGAGCGAAAAACCTGGCGAGGTAAACAGCTGCGAGGCTATCTTCTCAATATTGTCCTTACCAATCGCCAGAGGGGCATCTGCTGGAAGAAAGTGGGCACCTTCGGCAAAGAACGAAACGAACCTCTCCACGTCGGGAGGTGTTTCAGACCACGCTCTGTCAGCGTCGAGAACCGCTGATCGTTCAGCCTCAAGATCGATCTGCTCGCTCTCAGGGGCACACCCTACGATGATGAGGGCCAAAGTTATCGCCATGGAAAGTGGGACAAGCACACTTACATAGGATCTCATTGCATCTCCTCCTTCTGGACGGGACTTCTTTTTTTGATTGGAGAAGAATATCACTAGCAAATGAGCACTTCCACGAAAAACTTGACTGATCTGCAGCTAAATTGACCTGCCCAAAAAAACCTTTCAGAAACTGGCCCCGGAAATGCGCGAAAATAGGCATTTTTACTCGCGGATGTCGTTGCCCGACTCACCGGGTTGAGTGCCGGCTCACCGACCAGCAATACAAGGTGCTGCGTTATATTGCCAAGACCGGGGCCAGCTCGATGTCGAGAGTCTTGAAGAAGGGGCTGGATCCAAATCCGAGGCAATGCTCCCCTGGGCTAACGGTACTCCTTCTCGTTTTCCGGTATGGAGAGGATAAGTTCTTTGTCCGGCAAGCTATCTCGCAGCGCCTTCAACTCATCGTCTCCTGATGGCAGAGGCAGGGCTACTTGACCGCCTTCGACGACAGAGCGACATAATGCCATCATGATTTCGAAGCCCTTGTAGGCGCTCTCAAAGTTGCACGGATGAACTTTTTGGTCATCGTCAAGCCAGTCCGCCATTTCCTGAATATAGGGTGGCATGTCATGCTCATAATCCATACAGCCTTCGCCGGAGGATACGCCGTCCTTCGTCACCGCCCGCCAGCCTCCGCCGGTCAGGACTTCCGCAAACCCTTCTGCTCCCTGAGCGCCGATACGACACTTGCGCCACCAGTAATCGACCTCGGGCACATCCGGAGCGCCGGCACCGCATTCGACAATGCCGTGTACGCCGTTAGCAAAATGAATGAACCCGCTGATGTAATCCGGGGAAGCATGCGCGTCGGTGAGCTTCCCACGACCCGCAGCTTGCCCTATCACCCACTCAGCTTCTGCATTATCGTTGTACCAACGCATGTAGTCGATAAGGTGGGTTAGCAGGTGCATCATCCATCCCACAGCCGTGCCGTATACCGTATGAATTCGACCCAGCGACCCGCTTGAGATGATGTCTTTAACCTTTTGATAGTGATCACCATATCGGTGTTGATGACTCACAACGGCTTTGATGCCATTGTTTTCCAGCATCCTCTTGATTTCCATCGCCTCTGCGCTCGATAAGGCGATTGGTTTTTCAAAGGCAATGAGTTTTGCACCGCATTGCACACCGATCTTGATCATTTCGGAGCGCACGTTGGGTGGAGTGCAGAAGCAAAAGACGTCCGGTTTCAGGGACGATGCCAGCGCTGGCGCGTCAGTATTGATTTCAGGGTTACCGAGTCCAGCCGCTAACGGTTCCAAGCGGAAGCGATCTCTTCCGCCAATACCCACCACCTGAAAACGATCGCTGTTATGGAAGGTGGTGGCGTGATGTTTGCCTCGCTTGCCCAGTCCTACAACAACGACTTTGTACTTTTTGCTCATATGGGGTTTTTCTCCCGGCAGAAAATGGGCGAAGGGTCAGACCTTGAGTTTTTAGTTTTTGGGCTCAAAAACGAAAAACTCAAGGTCTCACCCCTCGCCCAACCTAGGCCTGCTCAACGTACGAATGGGCCTTAGACCACTCGAGAACCTTTTCGATTACATAATCGACCTCTTCCTCGGTCAGCTCAGGGTACATGGGTAGACTTATACAGGTCGCGGCGTTTTGCTCGCAATTTGGAATAGGGCCGGCCATGCGCGCTGCTTTGCCCCACGGATATCCTTCCTGCTGGTGTATGGCAATGGGGTAGTGGCATTTGGCGTCCACACCGTTGTCGTTCAGGTATTTCAGAAGATCGTCACGCTGTTCCGCCTTTTTCGTTTCGATCACATACAGATGGTAAACGTGACGATAACCCGGGGCCTGGTAGGGAAGATCGATATTGGCGGTGTCCTTAAGCCCTTGGTCGTAGCGTGCCGCCCATTTGCGCCGGAGATCCGTCCACTCTTTAATATGTTTCAGTTTTGCGCTGAGGATGCCGGCGTGCAGATCGTCCAGCCGGCTGTTGTAACCCATGCTGTGGGCGGAGCGTTTATCCGAGCCATGATTGCGGAGTTTGCGAACAGCCCTGTCAATCTCATCGCTGTTCGTCACCACAGCACCGCCATCACCGAAAGTCCCCAGGTTCTTCTGAATGATAAAGCTGAGGCAAACCGCATCGCTGAGTTCTCCCTGTTTGAACCCCTCGCCGTCTCCGTCAATTGCTTGAGCGTTATCTTCAACTACATACAGATTGTGCTTATCGGCAATGGCACGAATTGACTTCATATCGGCGCACTGCCCGTAAAGATGCACCGGAACAATGGCCTTCGTCCTGGGCGTGATTGCCGCCTCGATTTTTGAGGGATCGATGCACTTCGTTCTTGAATCGCAGTCGACGAATACGGACGTGGCTCCTGCAATCCAGATGGCCTCAGCCGTCGCGAAAAAGGTATTTGTTGTAGTAATACATTCATCGCCTTCACCGATACCAAGGGCCAGAAAAACCAGCCACAGCGCATCCGTCCCGCTGTTCACACCGATGGCGTGCTTCATGCCGAAGTACCCGGCGAGCTCCTGTTCAAAGCGCTTGAGCGCGGAGCCCATGACGTAGCTGCCACTTTCCAGGACCTCCTGGATGTTTGCATCAATCTCGTCCTTGATGTTGTGGTACTGTCGAACGTGACCGTAGAAACCTACTTTCATCATCATCCTCCCGGTTTGGTTTTTCGAGCGGATTGTAGTTTCAAGGAGAGGGCGAGTCAAGGAACCTGCGCTCCGCCCACATCTTGGTCCGATGGCTGAACCGACTCTTGAACCGACTCGCCGCGATTTACACAGCGCATAGAATATAATAGAATACAGAAGAATATTCTGTATTAGGGGAGTACTTATGACAAAAACAGTGACCCTCAGGCTGGATGAAAAAGTGTACGAGGAACTTCGCGAGGCTGCGGAGGCAGACAGGCGACCGCTTTCTAATCTGATTGAGACCGCGGCCCTTGCAAAAATCCGTGAGCAGCAGTTTGCCGATGACGTGGAGATGGCTGAGATTCTACAAAGCGAGGCTCTTCTGAAAAGGCTTCGTGCCGGCTCACGTGACGCAAGAAGACGAAAAGGTCGCTTCGTTGAGTGAATACCGAATCTTCGAAACCGAGCAATTTCAAAAAGACCTTCGCAGCATTGCTCGATCAGGACAGGCCGATGTGGTCTCCAAGCTTCGCCGCATCGTCTACCCACAACTCAGACTCTTTCCCCACTTTGGGCCCCACATCCGCAAGCTCCGGGGCTACACACCGGAGACTTGGCGTTACCGGATTGGTGCCTGGCGGTTCTTTTACGAAATTGACGGGGAGGAAAAAATCGTCTTTCTGATCGCTGCTTCCCACAGAGGATCGG
This sequence comes from Acidobacteria bacterium AH-259-G07, assembly GCA_027717925.1. GTDB lineage: Bacteria > Acidobacteriota > UBA6911 > RPQK01 > JADFOI01 > JALLOL01. Next base: position 4,072 of record JALLON010000163.1, read on the forward strand.
CATATTAGCACTCCCCTGTGCGTCTGGCTCATTTTTTCCACCAGAACCTGGGTCACACCCATGCTCCGGTGCTTGTAACGGGGAACGGTACACTCCGCTCACAGCTTGGATCCGACCAGCCAGTTTGTCGATCCAACCGTTTGACTGAAAGTGATTGGTTGTTCGTTTTATACTCAGTAAACTACTGTTTAGAGAATTCAATGGGAGAAGGCAAGATTAGATCGATGCGGACACAACACCTGCTCGAAAAAGTCGGAATCTTTGTATTTCTTTCCATTCTTATTACTGGATCCCTCCTTATTTTCACGTTTGGCGCGATCTCGTTTACGGCACTTTTTCTCCTGTGGGCGCGACAGCACTGGAAGTCGGACAGCCCTGCAATGCAATACGGTTGTGGGCGTTCCTCAAGCAAAGATCTGGACTACCTCAATGGAGGCATGCTTTTTCTGTGCGCTCTCTGGTTCTACCTGAATGCAGCCGTTGACCTCTAGTTGGCTCAAGGCAACGCACCCTGGCAGCTTTTGGTGATGGTGCCCATGTCTGCTTTTCTGTTTCCCCCTCTCCTCATGCACATGATTTACCAAGGAAAGAAAGCCGACCTTTCGAGTTTAAGCCCGATCTGGGGAATTACTATCGCAACCACCTACCTCATAAGTTTTGCGGCGATATCTGTTAATGTTCTGGGTTTGCTTTTTAGATTGGTGCCAAAGAGTTTAATGATGCGCACTGGCATGTTGATCCCTGTGTTGTTTATCGGAACCGCGGTGTTCAGTGCTGTCCTCCTATCAAGATCTCCGAAAAAAAAGGAGAAACCCCAAGAGCGGCGCGGTCGCAAGTGGACACTGGCCTTGTGGGGTGTCATCGCTGTTCTCTGTGTGTATGCGCTCTTTAGCGATTGGAGTTTCTTCTCCCTCCTCTCCGTTCTACTTCGTGCGGCTCCATTGTATTTTTTGTTCGTTTGCAGTTATTACTACGATCGCTTTGGATTTTTCGATGTCTTTATAAAACGTGGGATTTTCTTTTTCGTAACTTTGATTTTGCTAGTAGCGTTCTTCTCTGTAGTGACTCCTTGGCTGGATAGAGCCAACTGGCCCAACGCCAATACTATTATCGATCCCAGGTGGCTCAAGCCGATTCTCTTTGGCGTGCTGCTGCTGCCACTGGCACTGATTCTTCCTTGGCTTTATCGAAAGCTCGAGCAGTGGTTGGACCGGGCCTGGTTGGGCCGCACATTTTCACCCGGTGAAGCGCTGAAGCATTTTTTAGGTGGGATTCAGCGTGCGACTGGAGAGACAGAGTTGGTTGAGCGTGCGGAAACGCTTCTTTCCACCATCTTCCAGGCGGATACCATGATCGTATTGGGCTCTTCGAAGGCTACGAATCCAACCAATTTTGAATCGGTTTTGGAAGTACCAATCAGGTCCCGGGGTGAGGTCGTGGGCCTCATTCGCATGGGACGGCGCGTGAACCACACTCCTTTTTTCAGTCAAGATATGACCCTGCTTACATCTTTGGCTGACGTCTTTTCTTCAATGCTGGAAAACGTCCGCCTGCTGGAGAAAAGACAACAACAGGAAAAGAGGGATCAGCAATTGATCCTGGATGCCAGCCGTTCGGAATTGAAAGCTCTTCGAGCCCAAATCAACCCCCACTTCCTGTTTAATGCGCTCAATGCCATCGCGGGATTGATCCACAAGAATCCCGGGCGAGCAGAAGAAACCGTGGAACACCTGTCCGAGGTCTTTCGCTGTACGCTGACGAGATCTGAAAAAGAATGGGTGCCGCTCGAAGATGAGATCGAGTTCGTTCGGTGTTACCTGGGAGTCGAACAGGCGCGCTTTGGCAGCCGCTTGCAAGTGGAATTGAAGGTCCAGGATGCGCTAATGGATCTGAAGATCCCCTCGATGGTGGTGCAGACTCTGGTCGAGAACGCTGTCAAACATGGCATTGCGTCGGTCCGGGGCACAGGACGAATCGAAATAGAGGCGAAACGTATTGAGGGCCGTGTTCGTATCACTGTCTCAGACAACGGTCCCGGG
>JALLON010000164.1 GCA_027717925.1 Acidobacteria bacterium AH-259-G07
AGCCGTCAGAAGTAATAATTGGAAATCCTTTCGTTCTACCTATAAACAACACATTCCTTTGCCACCACCATTTTGCAACATTGTATGGCCGGCGATAATCTTCGAGGGAGCCCTCCTGGCGCTGGCGTGCGCTCTGGGCTGGCTGCTCGACTATCCGCCGTTTGAACAGATCCATCTCAGGTGGCAAGCCGTGGCTCGGGGACTGGTCGCCACGTGCCTTCCGCTCTTGGCATTATTGTGGTGCATACGCTCACAATGGGGGCCCTTTCATCGGCTATTGCGCGAGGTCGAGGAGACGCTCGTCCCCCTGTTCACTGGCTGTTCGGACTTCGAGTTAGCCCTGATCTCGATTTTGGCCGGGTTCGGCGAGGAAGCTCTATTCCGCGGGGTCATCCAGACCACTCTTGCCAATTTGTTCAACCCGTGGCTGGCCTTAGCGGTGGCGAGTACGCTATTTGGGCTTGCTCATTTCATTACACCGACCTATGCCGCGCTTGCGAGCTTGATTGGGCTTTACCTTGGCTGGCTTTCCATGGTCTACAATAACCTCCTGTTGGCCATCATCGTGCACGCCTTGTACGACTTCGTGGCATTGATGTACTTGGTGCGGAAGTACAAGGCACGGCACGAGGACGAACCACCGCCCGGCTCGGTTAACCGGCTGCGAGAAAACCCCAGGGCGTGAGCAAATGGGGGTTTTGGTTGACAGTGATGTCCTGGTTGATGTGGCAAGAATGAATCAAAGTGCTATCCAGGCTTTACCGGTTCGCCTCATTCTCTATCTTGACGGCATCCCTCTCCTTTAGGGTTCGGAGGGCTTTATAACTGCCCGTGATGATCTCATTTCCCTCTTTCAATCCCGAGAGCACTTCGATTTCAGTGTCGCCCGTAATTCCGGTCTTCACCTCGATGAACTCAGCCTTGCCCTCATTCACCACAAAGACTCCTTGAAATTCCTCTGGCTCGCGTTTCTTTGCCTCTTTCTTGTCTTGATGAACATCCTTCTTGTTCGCTGCTTCGCTGCCCTCGAGTTTAACTATGTTGCCCTTTTCATCCACCTCGAACTCGCGTATCGCCAGCGCCTGTATGGGGATGGCGAGAACGTCTTCTCGAATAGCTGTTGTGATTTCGGCTGTACAGCTGAGCCCAGGGCGCAGTGTCGCGGGTGGGTCATCCAGTTGAATCACTACCTTGAAGTCTTTCGCTTCCTGCTGTCGTCCAGCTGTGTTAATCGCGGAGTTCCCAATCTCGGTGACAGAGCCTTTAATGGGTGTATCGGGGAGCGCGTCAACCTTCACCTGAGCTTCCTGCCCAAGCTTTACGTTCACGATATCGGTCTCATCTACTTCAATTTCCGCCTCGATAGTCGAGAGATCGGCAATCTCCATCAGAGTGGCTGCAGGGTTATTTAGAGTTCCCGGCACCGCTCTTTCTCCGACTTCCACATTCAATTTGGTGATCACCCCGCTCAACGGAGAGCGAATGACAGTCTTTGACAGTAGATCTTGATTACGAGCCAAGAGAGCACGGTTTTGTTCGACGCGGCTTAAAGCACTTTTGTATGCATTCCTCACCTGCTCCAAGATCACTTCAGAGACCGCCAACTGGGCTTTGGCTTGATCTAAACGTGCTTCGGCCGAAGCGAGAGCCGTCTCAGCTCTTACCAGGTCGTTTTTAGCCGCTTCGTAGACTTCCCTGGAAATAAGATTGTCTTCGTACAATTGCTGTTTGCGATCAAAAGCATTCTGGGCGATCCCCAGAGTCTTCTGGGCACCCAGGAACTCGGCTTCCATCACGCGGATATTGGCTCGGTCGCGGTCAAGATTGGATTTCTGAAGAGTAATCTGAGCCTTCTGGCTAGCGGCCTCCGCAAGAGCAACTTCAAGCAAGGCTTGCTGAGCGCGTGTTTCAGCTTCGCTTTGAGTCGGGTCAATCCGAAGGAGCAAATAGCCCTTCTCAACCCGGTCTCCCTCTTTGACATGCAAATCCGTAATAACGCCGGCGATTTCAGCCTGCAACTCCACGTATTCCTTGGGTTTAATTTCCCCGGATGCGGAGGCCTTGGAGACCAGGCGATTTTTCCGTTCCACTATTGCGGTTTGAACGGAGACCACCTGAGCCCTGTGTACATTGATACTATAGCCGACAATGGCGCTGAGGATAACAAGCACAGCGACGCTTATTAGAATCTTACTTTTGATACCCACTTGGTCTTTGATTCTACTACATGAACAGCAATTGCCGACCCAATGCTCACCCGGCGCTTGTTTTTGAGGCTGCTCAACCATCGTCGAGAAGCTCACCGTTTCTCGCTTCTTTCAGAGACCACCAAAAAAGCTTCAAGAATTTATGCTGCCTTCCCAGAGAGATTCTATTTTTGCTTCTCGTCTTCTAATTGAAAGACGGATTCTCCCACGAACAAACCGCCCCTTTTGTAGCGTATGATAATAGATCGAGGGCGAAAAATTATTTCGCTCGACCTGACGCTGGCAGTTGACTTCTTTGTTATGAAACTTCGCGCAAACCTCTTTTGGGAAGCTACTCAAATCGCCTTTCAGTCGATTTGGGGCCACAAGTTGCGGAATTTCCTCACGCTCCTGGGGATTATTATCGGAGTTGCCTCGGTTATGGTGGTCGGTGCTGCCATCAAAGGTGCCGAATCCTACGTTCTCGACACTGTCTCGAAGACACTGGGCAGTAACTCGTTTGTGCTGTCCAAATTTGGTCACGTCGGTCAACTGAGTGAAGAAGAATGGGAGCGGATGGTCCGCCACAACAAAGACCTCCTGCTAGAGGATGTCGACTTCGTGGAAGAGCGCTGCAGCGATTGCTCCGTGGTCTCCGGTGAGATCAGCAGTAGACATACCGTCTACTACGGGGCAGAGGAAATGTACAACGTTCGAGTCGGAGGCGTTACTGAGAACATCGTCTTTCTTAGAAACCTCACTGTGGTAGAAGGGCGTTTCTTTTCCCGACATGAAGAGCACCATTCCCGTTTCGTGTGCGTAATTGGCCGGGACCTAAAGGAGAAGTTTTTCCCTAATCTGGACCCCTTGGGACGTGAAATCAAGATCCGCAATGAACGCTTGCGGGTCGTCGGGGTTTTAGAAAAACTGGGATCGGCCTTCGGTGTGAGTCTTGACAGCATCGTGTATCTTCCCATCACTACTTACCGGAAAATCTTCGGGTCCCGCAGAACCATCACCATCCGGGGATCATCCACCAATCAAGAAAGCTTTGAATCGGCCCTTGACCAGGTTCGTGTGGCCATGCGCATTCGTCACAAGTTAAAGCCGAATGAGGAGGAGGACTTTGGGCTGGTTTCAAGTGAAGAGATCAACTCTATAGTGAAGGAGTTTGTAGGAGCCGTCGCCATGGTCATCACGCCTGTTACGCTGATCTCACTGGTGGTCGCGGGGGTCGTTATCATGAACATCATGCTCGTTTCCGTCACCGAACGCACCTTTGAGATCGGTCTTCGCAAGGCCCTCGGAGGCCGTCGCCGAGACATACTCTATCAATTCCTCATAGAGTCCTTTTTCTTGGCATCGCTGGGCGGGGTACTCGGGTTAGGGCTGGCCTCGATTATCGCACGGACGGTGGAAGTCTCAACGCCGATCCCCATGAGGATTAGCGCCGGATACATCATCCTGGCCATCGGCGTGTCCGGGGGAATCGGCATTATCTGTGGGATCTATCCGGCCATGAAGGCCTCGAAACTGGATCCGATCGTGGCGATCGTGGCAGAACGATGAATAAAACGCAATACCTGGAAAACATCAGGATGGGTTTGAATACACTGCGCAGCCACCCACTGCGCAGTTTCCTGACGGTCCTGGGGGTGATTATCGGAGTGATGACCGTCATTGTAATTTCCTCAATCCTGACGGGAATGCGGAGTAACATTCTGTCTCTTGTGGAGGAATATGGCACAGATAACATCTATGCCTTCCACCTGAGCACCGGACCACAGATCGGACCGCGAGATCGAAAGGAGTGGATGAGAGACCCATTAACTGTAGAGGATGCTGAAGCACTCAAAACTCAGAGCGATTCCATCAAGGATGTAGCGTACTGGGGGTTCGGTTGGCGCTTCAACTCAACCATCCAGTACCGAGGACAAACTTACCGCAGGGCTGACCTTCAAGGGGCATCACCGAATCTGATCCATGCCTACAACGCAGCTCTCTCGGAAGGAAGGTTTATCACTAAAGCGGACAATCTGCATCACAAGGCGGTTTGTGTTCTAGGGGTGAACGTTGTCGAAGCCTTGTTTCCTCATCATCAGCGAGTGGTTGGCCGAGCCATCACAATTGGAGGCCATAACTTTACCGTGGTCGGCCTATTGGAGAAGCGCAAAGCGACTTTTTTCGGCGAAAACGATGAAGATAATCTGGTCCAGATTCCCTACCGCACCTTTCGCAAACTTTCCCCCAGAGACGATTTCTTACTGATCATGATTCTGGCCAGATCAGGGCAACTTCAAACCGCTCTTGATCACACCGAGATGATTTTGCGCCGGCAGCGGGGGCTGAGAAGCGATCAGGCCAATGACTTTGATATCACCACATTTGACAAACTGGTCGATCAATTCGACGCCATTGTGGGGGGAATTGGACTTGTTGCCATTGCCATCTCTGCAGTAGGCCTTATGGTGGGCGGAATCGGGGTCATGAATATTATGCTGGTTTCAGTGACTGAACGCACCCGGGAGATCGGAGTGCGCAAAGCGATCGGAGCCAAGCGCCAGGACATTGCTTCTCAGTTTCTTTTCGAGGCTATCACCCTGACCACGGTGGGAGGTGTTCTCGGAATTCTGGTTGCCATTTTGGTCAGCTATGTTGTGATCTGGTTCCTTCCAGAATTGCCGGCCTCGATTCCGATATGGGCGGTGATCACTGGTTTTATGGTGGCGGTTTGCGTCGGCCTCATCTTCGGAGTCTGGCCGGCTGTGAAGGCATCACGCCTGGATCCCATTGAGTGCTTGCGCTACGAGTAAGGTTTATGATTAGACGTTGCAGCTCGAAGAAGTCTTGACCTCTTGACGGTGGCTTTTTATTTCGGGATTCGGGCCTAGAATAGTGGGTCACTGGGCCTCTGTCGGTTCAATCCGGGGGTAGAGACCGGAATACGTCAGCCCAGGGTGACGCTTACCACAACGGGCCGGAATATCCTGCGTCCAGTCGCTTGGTATGGTGAGGCAAAAAAACAGGATAAAGGCCAAAATAATCCGCCTAGTCCACAGGGCAGCCGCAGATGTCTGACTTCCCAAACTCGAACCCTCCATGGTTTGTAGACTTTCAGTGTGAGGACGGTTGCTGCGGGCGAACCATATCAAAAGGCTGAGACCTATCAGTGACATCGAGATATTGATGACCTGGCCGGTGCCGATGTCAAACAGATCGACGCGATACTCTCGATACAGGTCCACGAAGATGCGAAGGAAGGCATACCAGAACAGGAAATGTGCAAATACGACTCCGCGTGGGGGAGAGGTTTTGCGAATCAGGAGCAACAGCGGAACCAGCAGAAAGTTTTTCGCGCCGTCATAGAGAACTACCGGGTGGCGAAAGCCGTCCGCATCCGGGAATTGAACCGCCCACCAGACATCGGTAGTAGCTCCGACAATCTGCCCGTCGATGAAGTTTCCGATCCTTCCCATCCCCATGACGTACGCTCCCGGAATCACCAGTTCATCGACAATGGAGAGGAAATCCCTGCCGCGCCACCAGCAGAAAACCCAGGTTCCAACGGTGGCGCCGAGCAGGAGACCATGAGTTGACATGCCACCCAACCAGTATGCGGGGATTTGCCAGAGGTGATTTCCGTAGTAATCCCACTCGTAGAAAACAACCTCAACCAAGCGGCCACCGATCAGCACCCCTGCACTGAAGCAAATGCTGATGTCCAAGACTTCCGCCACGGACAGATCAAGCCGATTTCGCACCCGTCGAAACCACAGATATATCCCGAGAAACCCGAGCGTGTAGCTGAGGCCGTACCACCAAAGGTACAGGCCCGCGATTTCACCGATGATGGGATCGATTCGATGGACAAAAGGT
>JALLON010000165.1 GCA_027717925.1 Acidobacteria bacterium AH-259-G07
TCTTGATCGCGGAGTTCAATTTCGACCTGCTCACTGTCAAGTCCCGCTAGAAAATCGAGTACATATTGCGCATTAAAACCGATTTCAAGCGGTTCACCCTTATAGATTGCAGGCAAACTTTCTTTCGCTTCCCCAATGTCTGTGCCCGTGGAAAGGATGTCCAACTGATCCTCTTTGAGCAAAAACCGAACAGCGTGCGTCTGCTCGTCGGCCATAACCGATACTCGTTTGAGGGCATCGGCGAACTCAAGTGTGCTCAAGCCGATCGTTTTATCATTTTCACGCGGAATGACCATTTCGTAGTTTGGAAATTGCCCTGTCAATACGCGGGAGACAAGCAGTCTCTCACCGATTCTAAAAAACAGGTGATTTTCACTGCTCGCAAACTCAATGCTGAGGACATCATCTGCCGACAGCTTACCGAGCTCAGTCAAGGTTTTTTGGGGAATCAGGATTCTTTTTTCTCCCTCGAGGCCTGCGATCTCGACGTTTCGCGAGATGAAGACCAGCCGATGTCCATCGGTCGTGACAAGAGTAATGCTGCCTGGATTAACGATCATTAAGGCCCCGTTCAGGGTGTAGCGCGATTCTTCCTGGGTAATGGCAAAGACACAGCTTGCAATCATGTAGCGAACAGGCTTTGCCGGGAGGGTGATTGTTTTTTCAACCATGGAAGGGATATCAGGAAAATTCTCCTTGGCCAGACTCGCAATCTTAAATTTGGACCTCTCGCAGGCAACGTGAATCCAATTGTGACCATCGCTTTTGAAATGAATATCCGCTGGTGGGAGAAGGCGAACGATGTCAAAGAGCTTGCGCGCCGAAACGCTCAGTGCTCCGCTGACCTTAATATTGGCGGGACATACACACTGAACTGTCACATCCAGATCAGTTGCTGTCACTGTCAAGGCATTGCCAGTGGTCTCGACCAGAAGATTGGAGAGAATGGGGACGGTTGTCTTTCTCTCTACCACTCCTTGAACATACTGGAGTTCTCTTAACAGCTCCCCTTTCTTAACCACAAAATCCACAGCTACTTACTCCTCTTCTGCATATTGCTGGTAGCTCCTCTGATGAGAGAGATAGCTTATCGAATTGTATCGAGCAGCTTATTTAAAGTGCTGTTGAGCCGGGGGTCTCTCTTGCGCAAATCTCCAATTTTACGGATCGAGTGCAGAACAGTCGTATGGTGCTTTCCGCCAAATTCCTTTCCGATCTGAGGCAGAGAATTATCGGTCAACTCTCGGGTCAAGAACATCGCCATTTGACGGGGCTCAGCCACTCGCCGCGAATTGTCTTTAGCTTTTAGGTCTGACACTTTCAACGAGAAGTGGTCAGCCACAACTCTCTGGATGAGGTCAACTGAAACGATGCGAGCATTATTCTCAGCGATGTTTTTGAGGACCCGTTGTGCCAGCGAGAGCGTAATCTTCTCCCCGGTCAGACTCCCATAGGCAGCCAAGCGCACTAAAGAACCCTCCAGCTCTCGAACATTGGATTTAACATTAGTGGCAATGAAAAAGGCCACAGCATCAGGTAAAGTCACGTTTTCAAATGCCGCCTTCTTTCGTAAGATAGCAACCTTTGTCTCCACATCTGGCGGTTGCATATCAGCGATCAAGCCCCATTCAAAGCGGCTGTGGAGCCGCTCTTCTAAAGTAGGAATCTCTTTGGGCGGGCAATCGCTGGTGATGACAATCTGCTTTTGCGAGTCATACAAAGCGTTGAAGGTATGAAAAAACTCCTCTTGGGTTCGCTCCTTGCCTGCCAAGAACTGAATGTCATCCATCAAAAGCACATCGATATTGCGATATTTCTCTCTGAACCGGATGGTTTTGTCGTAGCGAATGGCATTAATCAACTCGTTCATAAACCGCTCAGAGGACATATACGTGAGCTGCGTTCCGGGAAGTTGGGACTTAATACAGTGGCCAATGGCGTGCATCAGGTGGGTTTTACCCAACCCCACTCCGCCATAAACAAAAAGCGGGTTATAAGCCTTCGCCGGGCGCTCCGCCACTGCAACCGCAGCCGCATGAGCGAACTGGTTGCAGCATCCCACCACAAAACTATTAAATGTATACTTACCATTAAGATTGCAAAGCGAGGCCTCTCTACAGGGCTCCCTTAAGGCGGCTGCCAAGCTCTGGGTTTTCTCACGCGAATCATCGTCCACGATAAAGGAAACCTGAAAGTGGTCCAGATTCAGCTCAGAGAGCGAGTCTTTGATGACTTCCGAATAGTTCTCGGCAAGCCAATACTTGAAGTGCTTATTGGGTACCCGGATAAAGAGTTTTTTCTTACTTAGGTCTTGTTCTTGAAGGGAAGTCGGTTTGAACCATATGTCAAAGTTCTGATGAGAAACCTTTTTCTCGATACATGAAAGAATGTTATCCCAGAGCTCCATAGTTGATCCTTACTTACTCGCAAGCACAATGCAAATGCAAACAAACTGCAATCTCGCATAGCCTTTCTGAAGTCCGCCCTGATTTCCACAGCAATTTCCACAGATGTGGAAAACAGCCCTGGTTTTCCTCGTGTTAAGTGTGCCCGGGAAGTGAATAAGCTATCATGAGGTGAAGTGCGCTTCAAATGAATTTTTTGAGAAAACTACACTCAAAAATTCATTAAGCCGCATCATCTTATTCAATCGAGCTTTCCGCCCGGAGCTGGAATTTTTTTTCAAAACAGTGCTCCAAAAGTCCTGTGGTTTAGCGTATTTCCTTTGGCCAAGCGGACTTGCAGAGAGATCTCAAACTCTGGGAAACAAATCGCGATTCTGGGCGATGTGCTTTTTGATGTTTTTACCGTTTTGGGTGTTTACGGACTCCTCATTCGGAGCAAAAGTGAGGAGAAAGCTTATCGTAGGTTTTCTCGATGTCTTCGGGAATAAGTCGAGTTTGCCCGACCACCGAAACAAAGTTGGCATCTCCTTCCCAACGCGGAACAACATGAAGATGCAGATGCCCAGCCACACCGGCTCCGGCACTTTTTCCAATATTAAATCCGATGTTGAACCCATGGGGTTGGTATACTTTCCGCAAGACGCGCTCACATTCACAGGCTAGTACAATTATTTGATTGAGTTCGGCGGGAGAGGTGTCGACCAGTGTGGCAACATGTCTGAGGGTAACAATCATTAAATGGCCTGTGGTGTAGGGAAACCGATTCAGAAGAAGGCAAGTGTGGTCTTTTCGAAGCAGGATCAAGTTTGGCCGGTCCTTCTTCTCAGACAGAAGGTGGCAAAAGACACAAGTGCTTTCCCGGCGGCTAGAGGAAATGTAATGGAATCGCCAGGGGGTCCATATGTGGTCCATCTAAGAGTTAATGAGTTCTTTCAACTCCTTGCCTGGCTTAAAGTAGGGAACTTTCTTCGCGGGGACAAAGACTTTCTCACCGGTTTTGGGGTTGCGGCCTTCCCGTGACGCCCTTTCCCGAAGCCGAAAACTGCCGAAACCCCGGAGTTCAACCTTCTCCCCAGTTTTCAAAGATTCAACAATGCTGTCTAAAACAGTCTGCACAATGACCTCTGCATCCTTCTTACTCAAATCCGAATTCCTGGCGACTTCGTCGATAAGATCAGCTTTCGTCATCGTCACCTCCCTTTTCCTGCTTGGCCTTCTTTTTCAATTGACCCAGCTGCTCACCAGCAATTTCTCCAATGGAAGTGGTTGCCATTTCGGGTGTGTAAGACCAGCTCTCTTCGCTTTCTGAATCTTCTTTCAGGGCTTTTATAGAGAGGCCGATCTTGCGTTCCAATAAATTCAATTTGATGATCTTTACTTCAAGTTCCTGGCCGACCTTGAAATGGTTTTGCGGATGGTCAATGTGCTTATCAGAAAGTTCAGAAACGTGGCAAAGTCCCTCAATACCCTCACTGACCTCGACGAAGGCCCCAAAGTCAGCCAAGCGAACGATCTTCCCGCGCACCACATCCCCAATCTGGTGCTCAGAGAAGAACTCCTCCCAATTATCTGGCTCGAGCTGTTTGATCCCCAGAGACAATCGCTGGTTTTCCGCATCCACGTTGAGAACCACAGCACTGACCTCCTGACCTCTCTCCAGGACCTCCGCTGGATGTCTTATTTTCTTGGTCCAACTGATATCGGAAATGTGAACAAGTCCCTCGATTCCTTCTTCAACCTCAACAAAAGCTCCAAAGTCGGTCAAGTTTTGCACTGTGCCTGTCACGATCGAGTTGATGGCATACTTTCCCTCAATTTGATCCCAAGGGTTAGGTTCTGTTTGTTTCATTCCTAGCGAGATTCGACGCCCTTCGGCGTCGATGTCCAGAACAACGGCCTCCACTTCATCCCCCACCGACACGACTTTTGACGGGTGCTTGATGCGTTTGTTCCAGGTCATCTCAGAAATATGAATGAGCCCTTCGATGCCTTCCTCCAGTTCAACAAATGCTCCGTAGTCTGTCAGGCTGACCACTTTTGTCTGAACCCGGGTACTTTCCGGGTAACGCTGGGAGGCAGCGAGCCAGGGGTCTTCAGTAAGCTGCTTGTATCCAAGGGAAGCCTTCTCCTCGAGCCGGTCAAATTTGAGAACCTTAACCTCAATCTCATCTCCCACCTTAAACAAATCAGATGGATGGTTGACCCGACCCCAGGTCATGTCGGTGATGTGCAGCAGCCCGTCGATACCCCCCAGGTCCACAAAGGCCCCGTAGTCGGTAATATTCTTAACGGTTCCAGAAACAACCTTTCCTTCCTCCAGTTCCTTGAGGGTTTTTTCCTTCAACCTAAAGTATTCTTCCTCCAGGACCGCCTTACGGGAGAGAACGATATTGCCCCTTCGCCTGTTTACCTTGATGACACGCATGCGCAGCTCCTCACCGCACCAGCTGTCCAAATTCCGAGTGGGATGCAGATCAACCTGCGAGCCGGGCAGAAAGGCTCTGACACCAACATCCACAGCCAGTCCGCCCTTGATTCTTTCGATGACGCGCCCTGTGATGACCGACTGATCGTAATAGGCCTGCTCCAAGGCTTCCCAGATCTTCAATCGCTCGGCCTTCTGTCGAGACACCACCACGTAACCATGCCTGTCTTCGGTTCTCTCCAGAAGAACATCGACCTTGTCCCCCGGCTTCACGTCGAGATTCCGGTCCTCGTCGCGAAATTCCTCCAAAGGTATTAATCCTTCCGACTTGAAACCGACATCGACAACCACCTTTGATCCAGTGATTTTTAGTACTGTCCCCGTGACAACTTCGCCCTCGGCAATGTTCTTGAAGCTGTCGTTATATGCTTCTAGCATCTTTTGGCGGTCCAAGTCTTTCGGATCTTCAATGGCGGGACCTTCGGCTACTCTTTTCCGTTGAGGACCTTCTGACTCGGTGGTATCTTGAGTTGGCTCCACCTCATCTCCAGCTAACGACATCAAAACCTCCTAATAAGTATTTTCCATCACTTTCGGTCTAGCAGTCTACACACCGGGACTCTTACTGAAAACTCCAAGGATCTAAGTGTGGTAGACGATGGCTAGTGGGAAGCGAGGGGTAAACGAATTCTCCTCACTAACTTCGCTACGCCCTAGATACGACAACGCTTCGCATTCCCTCGCCGCTAGAAATTTGAAACCCAACTTATACCGCGCCACCGAAGGCTTTGTCAAGGGTCCGGCCGGGTCGACTTGGGCGACAAATCTTTGGTAGACTAAAGTGCCCGCTACGACCCGTGCGACCCGTGAAGCATCGTTGTTAACCGGAGGGATTGTCGGTCGCTGTCGAAATGTTCGGTAACAAAGGTCATTGCTTTGACCTTACAGATGAAGAGTCTATCTTATGAAAAATGGTATTCATCCCGCGTATGAGATGCTGACGGTTCGCTGTGCCTGTGGCAACGAGTGGGAAACGCGCTCGACAAAATCCGGAGAGATCCGTCTCGAGATCTGCTCCAAATGCCATCCGTTTTTCACTGGCAAACAAAAACTGATGGACACTGCGGGGAGAGTCGAGCG
>JALLON010000166.1 GCA_027717925.1 Acidobacteria bacterium AH-259-G07
GGCGTCTTCAAGACGGACACCGTATTGGCGGGGCAAGTAGATTCCAGGCTCCACAGTGAAAACCATCCCCTCTTGGATCTCGCGAGGCCGATGCGCTGATATGGTTGGTAGCTCGTGCACCTCCAGACCAAGACCGTGACCGGTGCTGTGGCCGAAATAATCTCCATAGCCCTGATCTCCGATCACCTTTCGAGCCGCGGCATTGATCTCTGATGAAAGGACTCCAGGTTTAATCAGGGAAAGAGCCTTGTTCTGGGCCTCTTTAACCACTTGATAGATCTCCGGGCGCTTCGCATTCGACGATAGATAAATACGCGTGAGGTCACTGCAATAGCCATGGTACTTCACGCCAAAGTCGATTAGTACCAGCTCGTCTGATTCAATCCTTTTCGCTGTAGCCGAGCCGTGAGGAAGCGAAGACCGTGGGCCTGAGGCAACAATGGTTTCAAAGGAAGGTCCTTCACCTCCTGCTTTACGGAGCTCGAATTCGAGGATGCCGGCCACTTCGATTTCCTGCATCCCGGAGCGGATTTTGTCCACCAATCGTCCATAGGCATGCTGAGCAATCTGAAAAGCCTGCTCGATGATCTGTGTTTCTGCAGTGTCTTTGATCATTCGAATCTCCTCAATGAGATCTCGGGTGGGGATCCACTCAATCTGTGTCTCCCAGGATTGCATCCGAAGCATGAAATCGTAGGACACACGTTTGGCTTCAATACCGATTCTCGTTTTGTGGCCATTGAGTCGGTCGCGGCTGCGAAGAAAAGCTCTAAGAGCGTCCTCCAAAGATTTCTCGGCCAGCATCGGATGGCAGTTGATGCATTGGGAGGACGCTTGCTCGATGTAGCGGGAATCAACAATAAGGTAGCTCTCCTCAGACAGGCAGCAAGCCAAGCCGGTCGAACCCGTAAAGTTGAAGAGGTAGGATAGATTCGGTGGATGAGTAACTAGAAAACCATCCAGGCGATGAGTTTCAAAGCGGCGAAGCCAGCGCCTGTATCGAGTGTCAAAGTCGAGCAAGTCACTGTTTGATGCGGGCGGTAATGAAAAAAATGATTTCCCGGGTGTCTCTAGACCGGCTCTGGGTCTTGAAGAGGTGTCCAAGAACGGGGATCTTTCCGAGACCGGGAACCCGGTCCTCTTGTTCGGTCTTGGACTCTATGAAGATGCCACCAATCACTGTCGTTCCCCCGTCTGGAACCAGGACTTGGGTTGCAGATTCACTGGTCTGAATGGCGGGGATCCCCAGGACGGTCCTACTAAAGTCAGGTATGTTGTTTTCTACGCGGATGTTCAACAAGATAGTTTGGACGTTTGTCACTCGAGGTGTGACGGTAAGCTGCAAGGCTGCCGTTTGAAACTGTACGGTGGTGGTAAAATTCTGCTGCACTGGAACAGGGATCCGGGAACCCTGAACGATGGTGGCTTCAGCGTTGTTCTGTGCGGTGACACGCGGCTTGGATAAAATTTGCGCTTCGCCTTCCCTTTCTCCTGCGGTGATGATGGCATCCAGGCGAACGGTGTCAAGCAATGATCCCATTGATATCCCGGCGATGGTGGTCCCTCCGGGCGCCGGGTTGTTAACCATGGACCCGAGAAACCCTCCCAACCGCCGAGCGCCCGGTCCCACCTCACTCAGGATTTCCGGAGGGTCGACGAGCTGGTCGAAGGACCTTGCCCCCACTCCGAAGCCCAGTTGAGCGCCAAGTGCACGGGCGAAGTTCGTCGAAGCCTCAATGATGCGAGCCTCAATTTCGACTTGTTTTTCGGCGACGTCCAGGATTTCAAGCAACCCGGTAACCTTTTCAAGGCCACTTGGAACGTCGGTAATGATCAGGGTGTTGGTGCGGCTATCGACATTCATGGCGCCGCGACCGCTCAGGTGCGGCTGCAAAGTGGGCATGATCTCGGAGCCGGTGGCGTAATTGAGACGCCTACTGAGCGTAACTGTGTCTACTGCCTCAAGCCTGGCCTGTTTCAATTCCTGTTCCTCTTGTTGTTCCTGTTTTAACTTCACTCGGGTGGAGATGCGCACCAGATTCCCCTCGATCTTTTTGGCTAGTCCCTGACTCTGGAGAACCGCGTCAAAGAGCTGGTCCCAAGGCACCTGTTCGACATTGAGTGTGAGTGATCCGGAGACATCAGGGTCGATCAAAAAGTTCAAGCCGCTCAACTCGGAGATGGTTCTGAAGAAATCGACGACGGAAATCCCGACCACTTTCAATGAGACGGGCTCACCCTCGAATGGACTCTCCTGTGCCACCGGTGATTTGACCGGAGCGCTTGTTTCGGGACTTAAGCTTGCCGCGTAAAGTGAAGAAGAGCAACCGATGATAAGGCACAATAATGGAGATAGGCCTTTCTTTAAGAAAGGGTTTTTTCTACTGCTCATGCTCACTCCTAATCTTCTTCTGTATACAGTCGTTTGACGATCTGGGTGGTTTCCTTATTTCCTCGTGTGTCGACAAGTTCCTGGATGAAGACCACGCCTTCCTCGGAAATCTTCGACACATAGCCATTAAATAGCTTATTACCCTCGCGGGCCAAATAAGTGAAATTGTCAATGCCCCTCAGGAGGACGACTTTAGACTCTTTGCCGATTGCCGTCCCGGTGACGATGACCTCAGAAATCGCCAATCCGGCCAAGCCTGGAGGCCTCTGACTAAGAGGAGGAAGTTCGCTCAAGACTTGGGGCTGTTCTTGACTAAGCAGCTCATTAAGGTCGATAAAGGGATCTAGCTTTCCTCTGGAATCATAGGCTTGAGCCTGAAGCTGCAATTGCAGAGCCATAGTACAAAAAGCCCAAATGAGGAGCAATTTCTGTGCTCTTTCCATCCCTATTAGCCGGCCTCTTTTTCTTCTTCGAGAAACACGAAAGTGGTGGCCGTACAGGTTGCCGAGATGGTTCGATCTCGGCCCGTTGTGTTGGTAAGCGCTCTGATTTGAATGTCGTCGACATTGATGATTCGCTCGAATTGAGCCACTTTTTCGAAGAAAAGTCCCAGGTTATTGTAGTTTCCTTGCAGTGAGATTCGAATTGGCCAGTCTTCGTAAAAATCCTTGTTGACTGTCGCCTGGGGCGTAAAGCTCCTGATGTCGAGATTGGACTCCACGGCTAACTCCTCAACCCGACGGACGATTTCAGCCGTTTCCTTTTGGTCAGGTAAGGCCTGCTTCCGCTGGGCCAGCCTTTGCTCTAGCTCCTGAACTTCCTGTTGGAATTGAGGAAGTTGAGCTTCTATCTCTTGTCCCTTTTCAACTTTGACGGTTAATTCTTTAATGTCAGCTTCCAACTCTTCGACTCGCCCACCCATGGGCTGGACAACGTAGTACCAGACGGCAAAGAGTGCGCCCGCGGCCAAGACGGCAACCAGGATTTGCTGCTGCTGGGGTAATTGGGCAATCTTCCGAATCATTCGGTCTCCACCTCAGTCTGACAATTCAGTTGAAATCTAATATTTCCCGCCTCCTCCTGCTCCCAAAACTGGAGTTCGACGAATTTGAAGGTCGGACTGTCGTTTAAAGTCGCGATAAAGTCGGCAATAAAGGGTACGTCAAAAGCCCGTCCTTCAATGCTGATATTGTTTCCTCTCTGCAGCAGGCTTGACAGCCACAATCCGGGAGGATTGTCCGGTATGCTGGCAATGACGGTGTTCATCAGCTCCACCGGCCCTTTTTGGTTTTCCCGCAGGAAGTCGATGGCCGAAATCCGGTCTTGCAGCGACTTTTTCCTTGCCTCAAACTCACTGACCTTAACTAGGATTGCATCCAGTCGTAGGCTTTCCTGCGTCAGCTGGCTCACCACCTGTTCTTTATCCTTTATCTTAGTGTACGACTGCCAGTACCAGCCCCCCAAACCCAATATGCCCAGAGCGAGCACTGCCACGCCGGCGTAAATCTGAATCGGGATTTTTTCAAAAGCCTCAAGTGTGGGCAGGAGGTTGATTCTTATCATCGGTCTTTAGGGGCCCTCAAAGCTAAACCAACCGCCACTGCGAAGTCTGTGGCGCGTTCATTGAAAAGTCCGGACGCCAAAGCACTTTCGTCGGCACCAATGTGCTTAAACGGGTCGAGAAACTCGACGGGTAACTGAAAAGTTTCTTCCAAGTAGGCCCGCAAGCCTTCTGTTTGACTGGCGCCACCACTGATGTAAATTCTCTGTATGTTCTCATATCGAGTTGTAGATCTAAAATAGTCAAAAGTTTTCTGCACTTCCAGAGCCAGGATTTCGGAAACGGACTGTACGATGGTTCCGGCCGTCTCTTTGAGCTCGTCCAAGAATACTTCGCCTCTTTTGTATTTTTCAGCCTCCTCATAGGAGAAACCTAACTCTTTTCTTAGGGCCTCAGTGTATTGATAACCGCCGATCCCGATGTCACGTGTGAAAACGAATTCAGTTCCTCTGACAATGCCGACATTGAGAACAGAGGCGCCGATGTTTAAGAGGGCTACGACGGTCTCTGGTTCGGGTTGGTAGTTCACCTCATAGACGTTTTGAATTGCAAAGGCATCCACATCCACGACCATAGGAGTTTTGCCGGCCATGGAAATGACGCCGGCCTGATCCTCAATTTTGTCTCTCCTGGCGGCAACTAGGATGACTTCTGTTTGGTTACCCTCGGAAGTCGGGCCCAGTGTGTGGTAATCCAGGTTAACCTGTGAAGTATCAAAGGGGATATACTGCTCCACCTCCCATTGAATGGATTCACCAATCTCCTTGTCACTTTCAACCGGAAGCGTTACTCTTTTGACGATCACCGACTGACCCGAGATGGCGGTTGCTACTTGATCTTGTTGAATGTTCTGCGATTTGAAGATCCGCTGGATGGCGTCGACGACCGGATCTTTGGAAACAATGAGCCCGTCGACAATCGTTCCCTCCGGCAGAGGCTGTAAACCGAGGGCCTCCAGCTGGTAGGAATTTCTGCGCTTTTGCTTGACCTGGGCGATCTTGACGGCGGAGGAACCAATATCCACCCCTACTAGATTTTCTGCTTTCCGCCTAAACAATACACTAAGCCCCATAAGCCTAAGCCCTATAAGACTCGCCCGAGCGCCAAACCTCGCTTACCATACCCTTGTGGTGTGACACTTTTGCACAGCTCAGTCGATATTTTCCACAATTTTCTAACAGGTTTTCCACTACACAACCCTCCTTGAATGATCCTGCATTTGTGGCGACTTTGTCAACAAGCGGACTGCTGACAGCTGACAGTTGTCAGCTGTCAGTTGAGTTGTCAGCTGTCAGTTGTCAGTTGTCAGTTTTCAGTTGTGGTCTGTGGCTCTTCGGGTCCCGGAGTTTCCGAGGTCTGGAACCTTGACACTGCTCGGTGCTTCTTGTATTTTTTGCGTTTGCTTTTTTGTTGTGCGCAGTAAGAGTGCAGGGCAATTGTTTATGAAAACATACTTACCCAAGGTGGACGAAATCGAAAGGAAGTGGTATGTAGTTGACGCAGAAGGGCAAGTCTTAGGGCGCTTGGCTTCTCGCATTGCCTCCATTCTAATGGGCAAGAGGAAGCCGTGGTATACTGATTTTCTAGAGACGGGCGATTTCATCATCGTCGTCAACGCAGACAAGGTCAAGCTCACTGGGAAGAAGTGGGAAAAGAAGAATTATTATTCCCACAGCGGCTATCCGGGTGGCCTCAAGCAAATCACGGCCAAAGAACTGCGAGACAAGCATCCTGAGAGGCTGGTGAAACTGGCCGTCAAAGGGATGCTTCCCAAGAATAAATTGGGGCGAAGAACGTTGAAGAAACTCAAGGTCTACGCTGGAAGTGAGCATCCACATCGAGCGCAGAAACCTGAGCCCCTGACATTTTGAGGAGAGAAACCGTTGGATAAAGTTCAATACTACGGAACCGGTAAAAGGAAGACCTCCACGGCTAGAGTTTTCTTGATGCCGGGCACCGGTCAGATTGTGGTGAACCACACCGATTTTCAAGAGTACTTCAAAAACAAAACACAAC
>JALLON010000167.1 GCA_027717925.1 Acidobacteria bacterium AH-259-G07
CCCGTAGGGCTTACCCATCCAGTAAAGCCATTCAAACTTGTCCCAGTTGTCCACCCAACTGTCCAGAACACACAGAGCTTCGGCAAACTCATACGACTTGCGGGCGTACCTTTTGTCTCCGGTCATCTGGTAGATAAAGGCGAGATCAAATGCGTTCTTGCCGAGGGAAACGTGATAACTGTCATAGGCATCCCTCCCGCCTTGGTAGTAGGGACTGATTCCTCTGCTTCTGGGGGGAACTTCCCGCGACACCGGCATATCCAAAAGCCGATTCCCTTCCTTCAATAACCTCTGGAATACGGCCCTCGCTCTGGGATCGTTCCTTATCCGCTCTTTCATCACCGGGAGGTCCTTGCTGCTGAAGTGAAGATAGGGATGTTTCAAGTCTTTGGGCATTGCCTCCTTGAGATCTGCAAGATTCGTCTGACCAAACGAAGCCGACGCGAGAAAGCCCCAAAGAATGACGAGCTCCATCAAGTTTCGATATTTCATCTAGCTCTCCTGTGTCGTCACAATGGTTTCAAAACCATCCGCAAAGGCAGTGGCCTCTAATGAAGGACGACGCTGTTATTTTGATTGGTGATCTCATGGATTCCGTCCTCCGGATCAATCCTCACCACGTACCCCCTCAAATCTCTTCCCACCGGAATTTGAAGATTCACTTCAGCGGTCTTGGGAAGCAGATCCAGCGGAGCTTCCAAAGCGGGCACGCGGGAGCTCGCCACTGTCTTGCCGGAGGGATCGTGCAAGACCACTGTGCTGGCTGGTGCACGAACTGAACCTAGGCTGTGGACACGGACCATGATGTGGTCTCCCTGGACCTTCACATCCTCTCGCCCTAACCCCAGATCTGGGCGCTCCCACGTTGGAGTGCGCCGCGATTTGAGTTTTAGCTCCACGATGGTGGTCGATTTGGGCTCAAAAACCAGCTCCAACTGTTTGCTGCGTTCCAGGTCGACGATTTCGCGGCGCCTGATGGTGTTTGCCTTGTCGTTGCTGTTGGAATCGATCCCAACCGTGAGCTCCCACCTCCCTGCCTCCATATCCCAGGCGGTCATAACTCCTGCAACAGGACTCTCTTCCACATTGAAGGCGATGATTTTGACAGCCTTCGTGGTGGCTTCAGGAACGAGAAGCGCCACGCTTTCAGCCGTCGCCGGAGGCTTGAACTCCCAGCTGACTACATGGCCCGGGTAAGTGATCATCCGAAACGCGGCCGCCCCGCCCAACCGTGACCTCTGAAGCTCCGTGCTGGGGAAGCCCACCTGATCGATCCACCAGTGATCCTCAGTGTACATGGACATCCGCTGGGCGACCGCCTGAATTTGAGATGCATAGTATTCCTCCAAGAATTTCTTCCCGCCGGTAACCTGCCAGGCCAAGTGACACAAGAAATCACTTCTTGCAGCCCGCGTGGTAAGCCAGGATTTTTCTCGGTGTGAACGGGCGTAGCCACTTGCCAGGAGACCTTCGGGAGTTCCCACCCTGCTCAGGATCGACAAGACTTGAGGACCCCACGATTGACGTTTATCCAGAAGGTCCATCGCATTTGCACTCAAATAGCGAAGAACGTCAAATTCATCGTCTTGATTGATACCGTCATACATGGGAGACAGGTACTTCTCATCTCCCGTCCAACGCCAGGCCGCCCAAAACAAATGAACGAGGTCAGATGTTGTCCTCCAGCCCAGAGTAAATGCTTTTCCTTCTTCTTTGCCACTTGGGAAGACGATTTCTCCCGGCAGGTAGTAATTCTTGTCTCGGTGTCTTTTGCGATGGGCCAGCAGGCCGTCCGCCAGTTCCAGAATCAGCTGCTTGATCCTGGGATGCCCGTTGTATTCCACGAGAACCAGAGCCGGGTGAAGTATCAGATGCGAATAGAAATTCAACTTAGCCCGCGCCCATACACGGTCTTCTGAAATCTGCGTCCCGCTGAAGTAGCTGGACCGAATGTGCCGGTGCCCCAGCGCGTCAATTCCAGTGATGCGCTCCAGCGCCTTGCTCGTTTCCATGATCCGTTCCACGATCTTCGGATCCCCATACTCCAGGGCCATGACTTGAGGCTGTACATTGACGCCTTCCTCATAGGTATGCAGCTGATCCGTCATGATCGTGTTCAAGCCGTTGGTGAACATCCCGTTCTCGTAGATTGCTTCCAGCAGCCGATGCACCGAGTTCGCCAGTTTTTTCGGCTCAATTCCCATCAAGGCCGCCCCCACCCACAGATGGGTCAGATCTCCATCGTCGGACAGCCCACCGCCGAATTCGCCGTTCTCTATCTGTCGATTGTCGATCCACCAATAAATAAACTGCTTGAAGAGTTTCAGCAGATGCACCTGGCGGAAAGCCCATAGGGGAACATCTGCCGCCGCTGCGGGCTGATCAAAGGCAGGCCATCCCTGCTCCGGATTGATAAAACTCCAGTAATAGAGACCTTTTTCGTGATCAGGGTTGATACGCAGAAGGTCGGTCAAGTCGCGACTGACGCGATCATACAGCCTCAACGTCTTCTTGTTGGTATGCCACTCGACGATGTTTCCCTGATTGTCCCTGACTTGGGTAAAACGGTCGATCTCATGCTCGACTGCTGCTTCCTTTCGGTCCTTGAAGACCAGGTTCAGCTTGGCACCTTCTATGTCAGCTGCGTCGAAGTCGGCACCAGCACCAGCCAGAGTGATGTACAGCGGATAGCCGTTGGGAAGAATACGATCACGCGTATCCAACCATAAGGTCCTGGCTTCTCCCGGCCGGACCGAAAAGGTGAAATCCAGCAGATTCCGATCCGGCCACAGTGGATCCTTGACCTGGATATTCAAAGGGAAGTATTCGCCATGGGTCGGCCGGACGTTCAGGGCGGGGAGATCGATAGCGATCCCGTCCAGACCTCCATTGAGGCTCTCCCAGGTATAGGAATAAGCTGAACTCTTTCCTCCTGTGGAAAAGTCGACCTGGGAAGCTGACAGGCGCTGCCCTTGCCGATTAGGCCGGGCACCCAGCCGGAATTCAAAGGGAACCAGGATGTGAACCAGAGGCAAGGGGTGTTCGATGTGCGAGCGCCTGGCGGCCGCCGGGGCCCCGGCGGGCAAGGCCACCATCATGGATCGCTCCTCCGGCATAAAGCGACCCTCGATGTAGCGGATCAGCGACTCCAGGGTCTGATTGTCCGGCTCGACCGTCCCCGTCATCGTGTAGCTCAGCCGGGTGAGCCCCTCAGGCGCCTGCCCAGCGCTCACGTAGTAGGCCGAAAACTCCCCGATGGGTCTCTCCTGCTCTTCATTCACAAAGCGCACCTGGCCGCCCACCAACGGCTCCTGCAGCCGGTGAACGGTCCGCTCCTGCCCCCGAGGCCGGTCAAACAGCGGTCGCTCCCCGTGCTGCTGCCGTTCAGGATCGAATCCCAGATAGGTTAGCCAGCCAAAGGCGCTGCCTGTAATCTCCAGGTGATTCCACGGCTCCTCCGGCAAGGTGAAGGTCACCGACTTGCCCGAGAGCGAGTAGCAGTTCCAGTCCGGGCGCGGAAAGTAGTCATCGCGCCCGGGCAGCCGCGAGCGGTTGTACACGCCCGGCCAGGTCGTCTCCCGAATCCCGTCGTTGCCTTTCCAGAACCACTGCTTGAGATCGTACACCTCGTGAATTTCCACCTTGCGCACCGACATGGAGGAGGCCTCGAGATAAGGCGGAATGTCGCCCGGGCGATTAAAACCGTAGCGTAACCACCACTCCTGCCGGTATACAGGCTCGGACAGGTCGCGAACCAGTGGCTCCATCCCCGTGGGCGTCTCTCCCCGGGCTAGCCAGGCTAGCCTGGCTAGCCGGGCAACGTTTTCGCCCGAGAGCATCTGATCGTAAATACGGATCTCGTCGATGTCCCCGCCCCGGAGAAACTGCTCCATCGTCGCCACGTCCTGGGGACCGATTACGTCCCCGTGGGCTCCGAACTGATCCAGCCCGGCGTAAAAGACCGCCTCCACATCCTGTTGGCCCACCAGCCGGCCATCCACATAAAACCGCACCCCTCGGTTTTCGTCCCAGGTCAGCGCCAGGTGCACCCACTGGTCCGGCTCAGGAAGAGCCGACGTGGTGTAGGAGACCCGGGCCCGAGCCAGGCTGGCGTCCGTAACAAAGGCGTCAAAGCCCTGGCCATTGAAATCGATGCGCAGCCAGGCCATGTCCAGCGCGGAATGATCGGTATAGGAAACCTGAAAGATGGGGAAGGGAGTTGATCCGATGGGATCGCGGGCCCGCCAAAAAAAGGCCAGACTGCCGCGTTGGGCATAGATGTTTCCGGCCGCCCAGTAGGCCAGGATCTGGGTGAAGTGGGGACATTCAAAGCCGCTGCCGATCGCCCCGTCCGGGATAGTTTTCACATCCTTGACCACGCTGGGTCTGGGATCACCCCCGGCAACGTCCGCAATCGTTCCATTCTCTCCGGAAAGATAAAAAAGAAGCCCGGCCTGTTCCGACCTGCTGGGACGCTGACTGAGAGCCGTCACAGAAACACTCACTGAAAGACAAAGGGCAAGACATAGATCTGCAACTCGTCTTGAAGACTGGCAGGCTGTTGACATTTTTTCCTCCTTAAGAGCTGATTGGGGCCGGGAGCGTGTTCCCTTGATCGAGAATCCCCTATTTCAGCTGTGCAAACCGGCCGGAAAGGTCAAACTCCCACAAGTGTTGACGGCCCCGGTAAGTCACCGTCAGACGCAGGGTGCGTCCCTCGATTGCTGCATCACTTGAGCCAAGAATCTCTTGAGCTTCTCTTTCGTTTTCCACGGGTACAAACACGTTGGTAATATAGGTCTTTTCGCCGGTCGCCTTGGTTATCAACTCATAGTAGGGAACCCAACGAAAGACGGACCTTTGATTCTCGGGCAGGATGGCGTGCCTACCCTCCCTGAGGCTGAAAGTCGTGGGGAGAAGCGGAAGGTTGGCCATCTTACCTCGCTCGCCTTCGAAAAAGACATGGTCCTGCTTCAAGTTGTAAACAACACCGGGATGGACTCTGACGGCAATCTCCGCACCTTCTACCGATTCCACTTCGTCCATCAGTACAATAAGGTGGGGTTTCTTGAAAGCAATGTGCCTCCTCCAACTCTTCAGCTCTTTCCCCGGATAAGCTTTTGTAGCATCGATGAGTGCGTAGTCCTGGACTTCCGAAGTTTGAAAGTCGATCACTTTGCCAGAATACTGAGGTCCGTACTCCTGCTGTTCTCCGTTGACAAAGATCACGTTATGTCCCAGGGAGTTGGCGTGGACGTAGTCTTTAAAGCGTCTTCTGTGGTCCCAATATCCCAAAGCGTTCGACGGCAGGTAGCCCAACTCCTTGACGTGCCACTCACCACGGTAGGCAATGGCGAACTGTCCGGCATCCAGGTGCCCGTGGTGGGGGTCGTCGTGTACCCCTCCCTTGGCTGCAAGAAGAGGGTGATTCTGGTCCTCCCAGGAGGCCCTCATCACTACCCAATCGATAGTTCTGAAATGCATGGACATCGGTTTGGAGGAGCCGGGAAGGGAAGGTTCGATTTCAGACTCCGGCCAGATGATGGAATAAAGATCAGAGTCTCCGGGTCTCGAAGTGGCATCGAAAGCGTGGAAGAACTGCGCCAGCCACTTTGCCTCGGAACTGTTCAATTCCTGAGCCAGCTTGATGTAGAGGGCGTAATTCCCAGACAACGAGTCATAGCTGTCCTCAAAGGGGACCGATCCGCGCGGCGGGACAAAGGTATAGAGTGGAAACTGTATCGTTTTCTCGAGCCGGGAATGCTGGAACATATCGACTTTGTCACCGGTCACCTGTTTAAGAGCTGCAGCGAAAACCAGAGCGGGTTCTATACCGTGCCAATACCCGACCCCCTCCTGAAAGCCGCCATCCTGACCGATCGATTCCTCGACGAATCTGTTGATCCGTACTCGGGTCTCCTCCACCACATCCAAAAGCTGAGGGTCCTCCGAATA
>JALLON010000168.1 GCA_027717925.1 Acidobacteria bacterium AH-259-G07
CATTCCGCCTGGATGATCTGGCCTTACGTGCCGACTTAATGCTTCCCATTAGTGTCCCGATTTGTCGTCTGCTCAGTGGCTTTTTGCAGTGAGGGCATCTCATGCCTATTTTAAGTATAACCTAATGTTAGGTATTGTCAAGCAGAGATCGTCGCGTCAGAGCCATTCTCAGGGCCAGAAAGGCTATCTCTGGTGAGTTCAGAGGAAGGAAAATTCGCCTGCTCTGAAGTGGTCGCAAGCCCTGACCACAAAAATAGGAGAAGATCACGAAGGGAGTAGAAGCAAATCGATTGTCGAGGGCTGAGGCTACCGTGCCTGAAGCGTGATAGGCCTCGCACAACTATTTTTTATTTTAGTCTGGTTTTTTGAATCAGCTAGCAACAAGCTGCGTGAGAGCTGGCCCCTGTCAAGATAGTCGAGGTAGTCGAGTTGGCCCGCCCTTTCAACAGCTTAGCATCGAGGTAATGAACCGAGGCAGACCGAGTTAATCGAGTTAGGTTTACTTGCATGTTTATGAGAGAGGTTGAGATACCTCGGTTACCTCGGCAGCACCTCGACCGGACACCTCGATTGTAAGTGATGATTCTATTAGAGAACTCGATTGACTCGACTATTTTGCTGCTGCGCGAGGAGAGGTCCATTCAAGGCTCTAACCCTATGCGGCGCAGCTCAGTCGGTCAATTCACCCAACTCATTCAAGGGACTTGTCGCTTCCGCCTTACGTTTACCACCACGACCAGAACTCGACCCTGATGTAACGGGTAAACCCCCGCGTCATGAGATCGAAAATCCGCCGTTTGCCACAATAGATCTTAGCGTTCCCCGTCATCTCGGACTTGAGGAAGAGAGAGGGATTGTCAAGTTCGGTCGTGACCAAGATCGTCCTTCCTCCTCGCCCTTCGTCTTCAGCGCGAGCCATAGGGGCGATCGAGGTCACCTTTCCGTGAAAGCTCTTCTTCGGATAGGCCCTGGCTTTGAGGACAACCATCTGCCCCACTTTGACATCAGCGATCTCCTTCTCCGAGATGGGAATCTCCGCCCGAATGGTCTTCAGCTCATGAACCTCGGCGATGAGGTCGCCTTTCTTTACATGCTGGCCGATCTTTTCTTTCAGCTTGGGGGTTGTGATCACACCTGAGCTGGGGCTTAGCACCCTCACCAGCTTGAGCTGTCCCTCCAGATAGCGCCGCTGCGCCTCTAAGCGGGCGATCTCCGCCTCGGTGGCTTTAATCTCTTCCGGTCGACTTCCCGCCAACAATATCGTAAGCCTGCCTTCCGCCTCTTCCAGCTCCTTTTCCGCCACCGCCAGAACTTCTCTCACTTCGGCGAGGTCATCGGCTAAGAGGATCTCCAGCTCTGCTCGGGCCTCCTCAAGTTCCTTCTCTCGGACGACTATCTGCTCTTCGGCTTTTCTGATCTCCAGCCGGGAGATGGCCTTGGCTTCAAGCAAATCTTTGAACATGTCCAGGTAGTCCCTCGCGTAACTGAGCCGCTCTTCCGCCTTCTCGACGGTGGCCTCCGCCCCGGGAAGCCGCTCGACATGCATCCGCTTGGCCTCGTCGTACCGTTTCCACGCGTGCTCCTGTCTGGTCTTGGCGGTCTCAACTTCGTTCCGTGCCAGCTCGATCTCTTCGCGCCTGGGACCCATCTTGAGCATCTTGAGCTTTGCCCGCTTCTCGTGGATCTCAGCCTGAATCTTTTGAAACTCAACGCGGTAGTCCCGATCGGAGAGGCGAGCGATCAGGTGACCCTCTTTGACCAAATCCCCCTCATCTACATGGACCTCCTCGATAATCCCTTCGACCTCCGCCCGGACATCCGCATTCTGAGTGGGAAGGACCGTGAACTCGCCCGAGACCTTCAGCTCCATCCGGCCGAGCAAGAGAAGGGCCAGGACGGCGGCGAGAACCGTGATCTTGGCCGGTCGTCCCTTCATCGAAGTGACCATTTTTCGCAGGGCAGGTGGCTTCGAGAACGCTTTCTTGAGTGGCTTTCGAAAGATGGTCATAAGGAGCACGGTGAAGAGGAGGAATCCTAAGCCCTGATAGCGCCCGATTAGGAAGCCGCCGAACTTCAAAGCGATGAAGCCCAGCAGCAAAAAAGAGTAAGCTCCAGCCAGTAAGCCGTAGGTGAGGTAGATGCGCCGTTCACGAGGAGTCGCCTCCTGCATCCCCTGCATGGCCCTTCCCCACAACCTTTTAATCCCAGCGCCCACGTAGCTGAACGCCCGCTGTCTCAGATTCGGGACCTCCAAATAATCGCTCAAAAGGTAATAGCCGTCAAGCTTGATCAGGGGATTAAGATTGAAAAGGGTCTTGATCCCAGAGGTCGCCATCACTACCAAAGCCAGAGAATTAACCCAGGTGCCCGGTTCCGTCACCCGCCAGATTACAGTGGCTAGGCCCCAAAGGAAGATCTCGAAGTAGGCCCCGGCAAAAGTCACCCACAGCCGTTTGGATCTCTCCGGAAAGAGCCAGGCATCGCTCACGTTGCAGTAAAAGGCGGGCATGAAGAACAGGAGCATGAAGCCCATTTCGTGGACTTCGCCACCGTAGTGCTTGCAGGTCAGGCCGTGGGCAAACTCGTGAGCCGTGGTGACCAGGAGGATAGTCAGCCAGGCCAATAGGAGAGCCTGGAGCCGGTACAGACTCAGGAGATCCCGCCCGATCTCTTCCCAGTTGGAGAGAGTGATAACGAAGGCGAGAAGGATGGCGACAGCGGAGAACGCTAGGAAATAGGATGTGAAGAAGAAGCGGACCTTGTGGATGAGCCGGTCAAAAAGGCGATCCGGGTCGAACGCCTTCAGCCTTAGGTAAAGGGGGTGACCCCGAATCCTTCCGCGTCGGTGCTTCTGGTGTCCAAACTCGGCCCCCTCTGTCTCCAGGAGCCCAAGCCGTCGGAGCTTTTCGATGAACTGCTCTAAAGTATCCTGGGTAAGAGGGGCACCGAACTTCTCTTCGGCCCTCTGCCGGATGACATCGAAAGGGGTTGAGCCGTCGAGCTGCTGGGCAATGAAGTGCTCGACCTCCCGGAAACGAAAAAACCGCTCAGTTGCAGGGTCTTTGACGACGAAGGAAGTTCCTTCCGCCGTTTCCTGCTGGCTGACGACTAGATCATTTCGGAGCTTTGTCTGCCCGGGTGACACTAGCTCATTCTTTGAACCCTAAAAGGGAGGGCCACTGAACCAGTACTCGTCCATCCTCCATCCTCGGCAACCACATTGCCCGAACTCGACCCAGGCGTCTCGCTTGTAGCGGGCCCAATCCCATTTTGTTGCCGGCGGCGGGATTAGAGGGTCATTAAGGACCTTCTCCAGGAGTGTTCTCTGGCACCGGAAAACCTGTAATCTCACTGTTAGCAGTAAGAGTACCACCTGCCGCAACTCCCCCTGCATCCCCACCTGATGCCCCTACTGCAGGGTTGCCAACATCACCTATTGGCGTGAACGCATGCACGATTGGGGCGATCCGCTCCTCCAGCTCCTCGATGTTCAGTTTAAGCTCTTTAATCCTTTGCTCTTTCATGTTTCTTACCTCCCTAGTACGGTTAGGCTATCTGAGCAATTTGTTCCTGTCAAATTTTTTCTTGGCGTGCCTTAGCAGGTACAGTCGACCGACATTTCCAACTACCACAGAGATTTACCCTAAATCTTCGCCTGAGGACCTGGTAAGGGAGTTTCGGAGTAAGTGGTGATGGGAGGTGCAAGGGGATAAGGCTGAACAAGGCCATGTCATCCCTATCTGTATTATGGCTGCTAGTATTACCGACATCTGTAAAGATAGCTTGCTATCTTCCCAATCAATGCGCACTCTCCAGTATGGGATAAGTTACTAGCTTAGATGCTAAATCTTTGGGTGGCGAAAGGCAATGTCAACTGACGGTTTTATATGGAAATGCGAAGAATAGATGGGGCCATTCTAAGGTGCTGTAGTTGGAGTCACTCCCCCGTCGGCACCAGGCGCTTGAGCTCTTGGTTGAGGACGACGAGAGTCTATTTAAGGGGACCCTACATTAGACGGAATCTCACCGGTGAGAGCTTCTAAAAACGCCTCTAGGTCAGCACCGGACCAGTTCACCTCGCCGGTCTCCGTGGTGGGAGTCAGCACCTTCAATTGTGGATCGAGGTGTGGATTCGAGTTACCGCCACCTATATAGAAGTCCACCACTTCTTTGAGTGTCTTCAGACTGCCGTCGTGCATATAAGGAGCAGTTAGAGCAATGTTGCGAAGTGAAGGGGTCTTGAAGGCACCACGGTCAGCTTCGTTCTTACTGACTTCATAGCGGCCCACATCGGTCAACTCCCCTTGGTCATCCACGCCTACCCCAATGTTGTGGAACTGATTGTCGGTAAAAAGTCCAATGGGATGGCAGGCCGTGCAGTTGCCCTTCTGTGGATTGCGAAAGATCTCTAACCCTCGCTTAGCTGCCTCACTCAAGGCTGTTTCATCTCCGCCATAGAAATAGCGATCAAAGGGCGAGTTGCCACTGATCACGGTGCGCTCAAAGGAAGCAATGGCTTTCTCCACTTTCTCATACGTAATCGGTCCAGGACCAAATGCCTTTTCAAATTCCGCCTGATATGTGGGATCGGCTGTTAATTTCTGCTCCACTCCTTCCAGGGTGTGAGCCATCTCGATTGGGTTTTGTACCGGACCCTCAGCCTGTTTCTCCAAGTTCGGTGCGCGCCCGTCCCAGAATTGTGTGGCGTAGTAAGCGGCGTTAAAGACAGTGGGAGCATTGCGTCCACCCTTCTGGCCGTTGACGCCCTCCGATACAGGCTTCCCATCTGTAAACCCAAAGTCAGGGTGATGACAGGAGGCGCAGGCAACAGTGTCGTCCACCGAGAGCATCGGATCGTAGTAAAGCCTGCGACCTAGTGAAATGGTCTCAGCAGTGGGTGGGTTGTCAGCCGGGATCAGAACCGGAGGTAGTCCTAACGGTGCCTTGATTTCAACAGGAGTGCCGATTGGAAAACTCCCGGCACCCTGAGTGGGTCCTTGACCAGACGTACATCCCCAGGAGGCTAGAACAATCGGAAGGAGAAGCCCTAGAAAGATTCTATGCATTGCGGATACCCCGTTCTTCAACTTTTCCTCTGGTTCTTATATGCAATTCAAGTGTAAGACCCTTTGCCGTATTGTCAATCACCTCACCCATGCCGCCTTGGCCTATCTTTTCTAGGATCTTGTAATGGCTGATGGTCTTTCCGACCATGAAGTCCCCCAAGTTGTGTAGAAGGATTTTTTCTTAATGCTAAGCCTTCTGGATTTCAAAGGCAATGCGAATCGCGATGGGCAGGAATCCTGTTCCACCTCGGTTTGTGAGTGGGGACACTTTGGCTTTCAAGTGCGGTGCGAAGACCTCGACAAGGCACCTACTATACTTTCACTTTCTCAAAGTATTTCTCCCGAAGCTTCGCTACTTTGGGTGAGATGATAAAGACGCAGTAGTCCTGATTAGGATTGCGCTGGTAGTAGTTCTGATGATACGCCTCCGCCGGGTAGAAAGCCTCAAACGGCGTTACTTCGGTCACAATTGGCGGTTCCCACACTCCGGATGCCTCCTGCTCAACGATGATCTGCTCGGCGGTCTCTTTCTGCTCAGTGTGTGGTAGAAGATGACCGAACGGTACTGGGTTCCCGCATCAGCCCCCTGGCGATTCAGGGTGGTGGGATCGTGAATCGTAAAGAAGACCTCCAACAGCTCGCGGAAGGTAATAATTTTAGGATCGAAAGTGGTTTGAACTACCTCGGCGTGTCCTGTGGTTGCAGTGCAGACCTGCTCATAGGAGGGGTTCGGAATGCTCCCTCCGGAGTAACCACATACCACTTTCTCGACACCACGCAACTCCACGAAGACGGCTTCTAGACACCAGAAACAGCCTCCGCCGAGTGTGGCCACTTCAAGTTTCTGATTACTCATGGTCTGTCTTGGTCATCATTTTAGCGG
>JALLON010000169.1 GCA_027717925.1 Acidobacteria bacterium AH-259-G07
TTATTTATTTGTGTCTCACCCGTTAAGGAGCAAGGCTCACAAAGGGCTACCGCTCCCAGCTGATTCTGTGGTTGTCAAAATCAAACTGAATGCGCTTCAAGTCAAGCGTGGCGATTCCCAGATTGCCGACAATTCTCTCGTTAAAGGTGCTGCCTTGCTGGTCTAACAGATACGCGGGAAGCTCCTCCCATCGGGTTTGCCCCATCAAGACAGAGCGTAAATAGACCTTTTGCCGTCTGCCAATTCCAGCAGGGGCTAAGAATACTCCGAGATCCTTGCTTCGCCGCATGGGCAACTTATCCTTCACTTTGTCTCTAAACAGGACCACACCCGAAGCTCCCGTATCGAGTTGCAGCCATACGGGCCTGCCTTCGACGAAAATCTTCACGGCCAGAAAGGGAAAGTTGGGGTAAAAGGTGATGGAGTCCTTTAGGTCTTCCGTCGGTCCGAAAGTAATCTGCTTGGATGTGAAGTCAATCGTGAAATTGGTTTTCTTCAATAGATCAAGACCAATTAAGGCGTCAACGCGTCCTCCGCCGACGCGAGGAAGTTTGGCCAACCGAGCCGGGATGGATTGAAAGTACAAAGCTCCCATCCGCAACTCCGGCAAGACGACTTTCTTCATTTTGACCCTGGTTCCCCAAGCGGAAACTTCAACCGTTTCCCTGCTCTTTAGGCCCAACTTCTGGCCCACTTTGGTGTTGACAATCGTAAATGACGATCCCGTGTCGATTGCGAAGCTGAGCTCGTGCAAATCTCCAATAGATCCCTGGACCACAATCAGATGTTCGTGCAGTCGAAAGGGAACCATCGTGGCGGGGGCATTTGCCGAGAAGCCGATTCCCGATGATGCAACCAGGATAAGTCCATTGAGTATCCATTGTTTGCAACCCCTCATGGCTATTCCTCCTTTGGGCGATCGGTGTTCGCCCAAAGGAGGAATAGCCGGCGGGTGGCGAGGGAATCAGGAGGCTACGGGAGAGCTTTAGCGAAGCTCTGGCGAGGATACGGCGAGGACGGTGGAAGGTCCTAAATGACGGTCTCGACGCTGTTTCTAGACAAGCTGAAAGCACTTGAAGGCATTAGCAACAAATAACTTCGGGGCAAGGGCCATGATTGAAACGATTGAAAACCCCGTGCGGTGGGGAGAACTCCCACAGGATTCCGAACCCTTTGTGGCTATTTGGACTATGGCGGAAGGCAGTCTAGCCGAGGAAAGACGTCTCAGAGTTTATGTGAATGGAAAAGATGGGTCGTTTCTACCTATACCTAACATGCTGAAGGTAGAATCACTCACTCGTGGGCACCAGGCGCTTGAGTTCGTCAAACCAGTTTTGGACGATGATCAATTCTGTCCGTGCTGATGCTTCGTCTGTCTGCTCGGCTTCCTTGATCATCAGGAACCGCTGGCCGTCTGGGGAGATGTCGTATTGTCGACCCCCAGCATAAAAGTACCTTCCCGTGAACAAGACATCGGGACTCCCCGGCGTGAAGGTTGGCTCGCTTTCAACGCGGACCATCATCATCTCCTGGCCGTTGAGGCTGCGGTAAAATAACTCTCGCCCTTCCGGTGCCCAGACAGGCTCTCGTCCTCCGCCGCTTGAGATCTGCCACTTTCCTTCCTCCACCTTGGGAAAAGGCCGAACATAGACTTCCCGCTGCCCCGACTCACGGGTGGTGTAGGCCATCCAGCGGCCGTCGGGCGAGATCGCCGGTTGGCTTTCATAAAACGGCGTCTGGAGAAGCGGCTTTGAGGTGGGCTTGCCCTCCATGGACAGCATGTGAATGTCCGACTCTGTTTCAGGATTCAATTCCCCGACAACCAGCCTCTTCCCGTCGGGGGAGAAGGACCAGGGTATTTGGCGGTTGGGGCTCGTCGAAAGGCGCTCGACCTGGCCCGTGCCGTCGGCCGATTTCCAGAACAACCCTCCTCCATCGCGGGCCGACGCAAACACCACCCGCTGACCATCCGGCGTCCACACGGGAAAGCCATCATTAGCTGCATTAAAGGTAAGCCGGGTTGCTGTCTCGCGGGACAGATCATACATCCACACGTCGCGGTTGCTGGGGTCGAGGACGGCTAGGACCAGACGCCAACCATCGGGGGAGAGCCGGGGGGTTCTGTAAGGGCGCAGCTCCGCAGCCAAGGGCTCCTCGTGCCCTTTGCGATCCACCCAGACTATTGAGAGCTGATTGGGGCCTCCTAGGCCTCCAGGCAGGTAAATAAGAGTACCGGTCTGGGAGAAGGCGAAGTGGGCTTCACCGTGATATGGGTCTGACCACACGCCTTGGAGGATGGGGGCCGGCGAGCCAGTGACTTCCAGCCGTTCCAGGTCAAAGGGGGCAGCGAATAGCGTGGTCTCACGCACAAAGACCAACTGCCCCGTGGGCAGGTATCGGGCATAGTAGCCGCCTCGCTGCACGACCTTGCGCTCGCCCGTCTCCAGTGACTGCGCTATGATGTTTGCCTCATCAAAACTTCCGATGATACCGGCACTAAAAAGCACCCACTTGCCGCCGGGCAGAAACTGCGGGTAACGATGCGAGCTCTCACCTTTTTCCCTGTCGGGGACGGTGATCTCTTTGGGCGTCCCGCCGGCGGCCGGAACTTGCCACAAACCGGTGTAAGTTGCTGGAGCAAAGATGATGGTGTCATCCCGACCCCAGCTCGCGCCGTGGGTGTCCTGCGAATCGCACACAGTCAGCTGCGCCCCACCAGAGACGGAGATCTTTTTCAATTTACCACCAGCAGAAAACCCCACCCATTGTCCGTCGGGTGAGAAAAACGGAGCCTGAGCCCCTTCGGTTCCAGACACAACTGTGGCCTCCAACTGGTCGAGGGCTCGCACATAGAGCTGCCTGGCCTGTCCGGAGCCAGCGACGTAGACCAGCCGCTTACCGTCGGGCGAAAGGACTGCTGCGGCGCCGCGTGTCGTGTCGAGCGATTGGTCAGGAGGCAGCTGGACATGCAGGCGCAAGGGTGTTTGTTCTGCGGGACGAGTGGCCCGCCACGGCCCCACCAGCGAAATCAATAGAGCCGCGCCCAACAGTCCGGCAATGCTCCACGGAATCATCTGCCGCCACGATCTTTCGACCACCGGAGCGCCCATGTCTCGTGCCGTCGCTGCAAACGAATCGCTTCCAGCTTGCGTCGTCGATGACTCTGCGATCTCACTGATCAGTTCTTCTAGATCGATCCGCACTTCATCCATGTGCTGGTAGCGGCGATCCGGCTCCTTGGCCAGCATCTTCCTGAGGGTATACTGGAGAACTGGAGGACCCTTCATATAGTGGGATAAGGGGGCCGGTGCTTCGTTCAGGATGGCATTGCCCGTCTCCATTGGCTGAGCTTTTTTAAAGGGATGCACGCCCGTGAGCATCTCATAGAGCACCACCCCAAAGGAGAAAATGTCCGATCGAGTATCTACCTCTTGCCCTCGCAACTGCTCTGGGGACATATAAGCCAGCGTGCCTGCAGTGGCGTCTTCCTCTGTCAGTCTCGTCAGCGTCTCTTCCTGACTGGCACCCTCCACTGGACTGAGCTGTTTGGCCAGGCCAAAGTCCACCACTTTGATATGCCCTTCAGGGGTGAGCATGATACTTGTCGGCTTAAGATCCCGATGCACCATGTTCTTCTCATGCGCCTTTTCGAACGCCTCCCCAATCTCGGTTGCTGTCTTCAGAGCTTCTTCAAGTGGAAGAGGGCCCTTGGCCAGTCTCTCCTTCAGGGTTGGACCTTCCACATACTCCATGGCGATGAAGGTCCTCCCTTCTCGCTCCCCTGTGTCATAAATCTTGCAGATAAAGGGATGATCCAATGCCGCTGCCGCCTGAGCTTCCCGCAGCAGTCGCTTGCGGCTAATCTCATCCCCTTCCATCTCCGGGCGCAAGAACTTCAACGCGACTTTTCTTTTCAAGAGCGTATCCTCGGCCAGATACACTTCTCCCATCGCTCCCTGGCCGATCTTTTCTTCGATCCGGTAGCGGGCTGAAGAGGCTTCCAGCTTTCCGGAAACGGAAGCCATCAGTTGGTAGCCTCTGCGGGGGATGGTCTGGATCACCCGCGGATCTTTGGCATCATCTTCAAAGGCCTTGCGCAAGGCCACGATGGCGTACTTCAAGGCATCATCGGTGACAAAGGTGTCCGTCCACACGCCCTGGATGATGCGCTCTTTGGGAATGACCTCGCCGGCGTGTTTGGCCAGGTACACGAGCACATCCATCACCTTGGGTTCTAGATGCGTTTCCTTTTCAGAACCCACGATGCGGTTCAGCTGGGGCTGGATGAGCCATTCTCCTACTCGGAAGTCGCCCTCGTTCGCTGGTACGGCTTGTCCCTCGAACTGCATGCTGTAGACAAGCTGTCTCATATTTGGTCTTCCTTTCAGAAAAACACAGATCTTTTTGAGCCTTTACCCCCTTTTTCCTGATCGGGCTCTGACTAAGAATTTCTGTCGGTACTAAGTATGGGTTATCTGATCTTGAGTTTGTGTCACAGAGATGTGAAACGTTTGTCAAAAAGATGTGACACGTTCTGCTGATCCGCGATCCACATGAGAAAGGGCATGTTAGAGACCCCGTGCAGTTTCGTTCATTCCCGTCCCGTTCTTTTGAACAGGCAGATCTGCCCACCGTCTTTGATGGTGTCGACGAAAGTTTTTGTACTCGGGTCGAAATTGGGTGGGTCGTTCACAATGCTCGATTCGATCATCCACACATCCACTTTCCCGTCCAAGTTACAATCTCTACGAGGCGTTACCCTGACCTGATTTTCCAGTATGTCTCTGTCACCGTCAGGATCGTATGCAATAGAAGCCTCAGTCAGTCCCAGCAGGGAGGAGGAAAGCGGAAACGGTAGCAGAAGGGCTACTTCTCTCCCCCTTCCTCACCCCCCTTCCTCGCCCGTGCGAAGTTGGATGTGGGGAAGAACAATCAGGGGTCCGGACATAAGTCTGGGTCCTGGCACGTAAACGTCATCTGAAAAGGCATGTGATACGTGCCTTCCGTCACCATAGGGGCTTTTAGTGGCCCCTTGGGGTCAAAGCCCCTCCTGCGCAACGTGGCCCTGTCACTGGCAAGGGCTTCGACAACCCACCAATGAGATACGGTATTTCCGGCTGGGTCTGACTCCAACCGGGTGATTTGAGCGTTCGTAGAGCACACGTACTGATCTTCAGCAGGAGGGCAGTCAAAGCTCGTTTCCCCCTTTACACCAATTGGATTGGCAACTTCTGCGAAATGGAGCCATGCTAGGTCATCGGGGTCGCTGGACCACCCGCGGAGGGGGGCCCTGATTCGGGCGGGGAACCGGACTCCGACCGGCATTTCGAGGAGAGGAAATATGTTTTCTGACCCGTCGAGGGCCAGTGCATACACCCAGAAGGACGTTTCCTCTTCTACTATGTTTATGCCAGAGTCTACACACGCTTCCACATCGTCTTCAAGTTCACAATCTATGAAAGTGTTCACGCAAGCGTTGGCCCCGTCGCATATTGGCTCTAACGGATTCTCACAGTCCGCGGGTTCGACACAAGCTGACGGGTCTCCAAAATCATACGTTAACGTGCGAAAGCTACCCGTCGAGAAGCTAAAGGTACCCGTGAGCTCTCCACTGGTCTTTATTACACCTTCATAAGACATCCCATCGCTCCGAATCTTATCACCCTGATCGTCGCGAAATACGACGTCCATGGGAATGTTTCCTCCGGTGGGTTTCTTGCCGGGGCTTTTGCCCGGTTTTTTCTGGGCCAGGGTGTTCAAAGCAAAAGCCAGAAACACCAGGGCAAAGACGGTGAGTGTTGTTCTACGAAATTTTAATGTCATCTTAACCTCCTTTTCTGTTAGGTGCCAAGTATGCGTGTTTGAGCTTGACGTGTTGTCACAGAGTTGTGAAACGTTTGTCAAAAAGATGTCACACGGCATCCCGCCCCCTCT
>JALLON010000017.1 GCA_027717925.1 Acidobacteria bacterium AH-259-G07
GTAAGGATCTCCGGTGCGGATGAAATAAGGGCTGATTCCTTTCCCTCTGGGCGGAACTTCCCGCGACACCGGCATATCCAAGAGCCGGTCACATTCCTTCAGCAACCTCTGGTACACGGCCATGGCCCTCGGATCACTCTTCACTCGTTCTCTCAAAGCAGGCAGCTCTTCTTGGGTGAAGTGCAGATAGGGATGTTGCAAGTTCTTGCGCATGAGCGGTTCCAGAGATGCAGGGTTCGGTTGGGCGAACAAAGCCGAAATGAGAAATGAGCTTAAAGCTATAAGTATAAGTGATTTAAGTAACTTCATGCGAGACCTCTTTTGCGTTGGATCATGGCCTCAAATCACAAGCTTGCCCAGTGGACCACCGGCCAATGTTGCCCCAAATTCGCTCTGGATTTGTGATGAGTGGAATCAACAAATATGTTAAGTATATTATTGAAATTCTAAGGAAGCCAGTTTTTTCTCGGCCTATCCTGGGAGTGGGGATTGCTCATTCACCGAGCTTCGGCCCTTTGTATGAGTCTCCTTTGAATTCCACGATCAGAAATTCGAGTGTCGTGTCCCCCACGTTTTCTCCATCGTGCAGTGCCCCACTGGGTCGATTGTTGACATCCCCCGGCTGATTGAAGTGATAGGTGACTTTGCCGTCAGCGTGGGTGTGCTTGAGCTTTCCACCCTGCATCGTGACGGCAACGTAGGGACGGTGCATATGATAGGGTTCTTTTTCGCCGGGATTCAGAAGTACCCGCATCACCCGGCACCATTCGTTTTCAAGAACCACACTGTAGATATGCGGAGCGATCTCAGGGGGCTCGTACTTGGGATCGATCTTGTGTTCCTTCAGCTGGGCTGTAAGGGGTGCGACTGCGCACACCAAAATTAAGACACTCACGGCGATCTTAGGCGTTCCATTCATTGTAAAGCTCCTCCTAATACTTGGGTTTCAGATTGGACTTCGCGACCCAGGCCAGAGTTGCCCAGGTCAAACGCATGCGGTGGCGGAGACTCTTTTGCCGCGCTTCGGGATCGACGGGTGCCGACTCTACTTTGCGGCTGAGCCAATTGCCACCCTCGCCAAGAGCCCAGGTCCGTGCAAAGTCATACACCCGCCGATCGAAGAGTGCCAACAGGAGGAATCTCCATTGCTCGTCGGGACTTCCTTCCCCCTGGCCCCCGATGGTGGCGGCGATGCGGTGCTCGGGACGTATCACATACTTTACCCAGGTGTTGGCGATGCGCTGCATGTCTGTTCTGCTGAAAACGATGCCATTTTCATAACATCGATAAGCAAAGAGCACATTCGGCCCCGCGTGTCCAATGTCTTCGGGTTCCTGTGATCCCGTTGAACCCACTTTCCCCTCTTTGAGCCAGTAGGGCCAAAGATAGGCCTCCGTCTCCCCGATGTAGTCCATGTTATTCTTGAATGCCCGCGCCAGTTTTGTCACACGGTCCCGGTAAAGGGGGTCTCCGCTGATCCGCCCGAGTTCCAGCATCGCCAGCCCGAGAACGTTGGACTGGTTAATCGGAAGGTCCAGTCCTGCACTCCATTGTGGTGCGCTTCGGCGGGCAACGTACCAGCCCTCTCCCTCCTGGTTCTCTCGCCACTCGTCGTCATGCACCGCCACGGCGAGCTCCACCGCTTCGATATATTGTTCGGCCTTCTTATCGAAATTTCCCTTGCGGCGCAGTGTCTCCGATTCCTTCACCAGGCGGGCGAAGTAGGCCAAGGGGAAGCAGCTGGTTCCCGTGTTGGTGATGCGAGGGTAGCGTCCCTCGACCATCTCAAACTCTTCCTCGACCGGGATCCGCTCGGCCGCCGTCCCTGCGGCTCCTAAATCGAAGAGGCTATATTGCCGGCGCCAGCCTTTCACTTCATGAGGTTCAAACTGAGTCGGTGCATAATGCCCACCGTTCGCGCCTTCCGTTTCCATGGTCAGGTTGTTCCAGTGAAAGGCCTTTTCATGCGAACTGCCGGCGTCGCGAAGGAACGTCAGGTTGAAACGCGTGCGGTCCAGGTGCTCCACACGCAAGACATGAGAACCCAGTCCCGGAGTTTTCTTTCCCCTCCATTGGTACAGGGCCGGCGTCAAAAAGGAGAGCGTCGGTTCTCCAGCAGCGTTTTTCAGGATAACCTGTCCCGAGAGGTAGGTATCCTCCGTCCTCCAGGCTGGCAGATAAAGGCCGCGGTGATCGGGCAGGCCCCTCTCCACGTCCCGCAGTGACAGAAGGCGGTCAGCGTGCTGAATAAAACTCTCCAGGTATCGAGTTTCACCTGTGGCTTCGTACACGAACAGATAAGCCAGCAGCCCGTCTCCGGACATCCACCCGTGAATTCTTTCCGAACTGGTCAAAGTGATAGGGTCGTAGCCCTTGGATAGTGTGTCATAGTGCTCCACGAACAGATTGAGGTCAGCAGCGAGGTTGGGGGCGCTGGTGAGGACAAGACAGCCCGCTGCAGTCAAGATGAGTAAACAGCAAAGGAACGGGCATTTAAAGTGTCGCATCTCACACACGCAGAGCCTCTTCTAGTAAAATTTTGTTAAAGCCTAATCGATGAATATTAGTAGTATACTTCAGGCAGAGTTGTTGAAGTACTGGAAAAAGTTGCCCGTGACTCCGATTCACTTGGGGCATGAAATACGGGCAGTGACCCATGAAAAACTGGGAGGGCCTCATGGTGCAATTCAATTGGCGGACCGGGATAGCGACAGGACTCGTATTTCTGTCAGGGCTGGGAACGGGATTGTTGATCAGTTCCAGCAGAACTGTCAACGGGAAAAACATCGTCGTTGCAGCCTCCTGGCTGCCTGACTTCGCCACCATTACGGCCGACGACATAAAGGTGGTAGAGCGTGCCTTGGATCAAGTCCCAGAGGGAGCCATGACAGATCAAACAAAAGTTGTGGGCCGTAACCTCATTCTACCTATTGAGGCAGGAGAGCCAATTCGGGAGGATGACCTTTTCCCACTTACGGAATACGACAAGGACCTGGAACTGCTCCGATTCGCTTTTCTCCCCCGCCTGTGGTCCGCACCCGGCATGAATGAGCTCATTATGGAGGATGGGCAGATCTACCCTTCCTCCAACTCAATTGACGAGGTTGAGCAGAGGATAAGGGAGTACGTGATCGATGCGTCCCTTTTCAAAGATGCTTACGAGAAGCTGAAAATCCTGAAGGATTCTTTCCTTGAAGAGCATGTTTTCGAGCTCGAGTACAGACTGGGGAAGATCTATAAGGCCCACGCCTATTTTTCGCCCAGCCCGAACACGGGCTCCCCCTGTGCGGCCCTCATCATACCGGGAACCGGCCACAACGCCTCTTCTGGGATCTTTCGAAGGGATTCGAACACCTACTACGGAAATATCCTGGAAATCACCAAGCCGTCTTGTGACAGCTTCGTTTTCGTCAAGCCTAATGAAGATTTTCTTGCCATCCACAACGGTGAAAAAAAGTTGAGCTATGATTTTCTTGTCCCTTACCTGATAAACCATGGAGGATCGTATGCAGCACACTACGTCATCAATACGCTGGCCATAAGCAAGTATCTTAAGAAGGAGTATGATCAAGTCTTCGTCCTGGGGCTTTCCCAGGGGGGTCAGGCCGCATTCTTGAACGCATTACAGTCGGAACCCACAGCGGCTGTGGTGTCCTCGGGCTTTTCAGTTCTCCGGAGAAAGTTGAACTGGGGAACCCTAGTTGGGATTATCATCCCTGGGCTTTACAAAGACTTTAGCCT
Source organism: Acidobacteria bacterium AH-259-G07 (assembly GCA_027717925.1). Lineage (GTDB taxonomy): Bacteria > Acidobacteriota > UBA6911 > RPQK01 > JADFOI01 > JALLOL01. Next base: position 3,742 of record JALLON010000017.1, read on the forward strand.
CGAGAAAATCTTCTCCATCGTAGAAAAATCGCCCACGCACTTTCTATTCACCTACGGGAGAAATGAATTTGGAACCAACAAGATTGAAGCAGAAGAGGAGTGCAGCTGCGACTTTTTCGAGCCCCTGAGCAATGTAACTTGTCTGATTCATGACCGAGGGCACATCTTTCCTGAAACCGCCGTCAGGGATTTTATCGTGTCTCAGTTAGCCGTAACCCGCTGAGTCGAGGGTTCACCGGGTTGCATTGACTTTCCCGGCAAAAGCACAAACGCGTTAGAATATGGCTAAGAAGCAAAAAATGGATTCGAAAATAACCTTCAGCTTTGTGACCGTCACTTGTCTGCTTTTGACGGGCATCCAGGGCCGTGCCCACGACCCGAAGAGCGATCCTTCTTTCAGGCACTTCAACAAGGTTATCGAAAAACTGGAGCGCGGCGCTCTGGTCAATGGCATGTATGTCAGCAGCCTGGACCCTTCGAATGCCCTCGGTCTGGTCAATTCCAATGGCTGGCAAGTTGGGGAGGAAATCTACACCAGGCCCGCGATCGATTTCCTCTTCATTGAGATGGAGCATGAGCCCTTCAACCTGGAGAAACTGCGCTCTTTCCTGCTGACGCTTTTCTCCAGGCGCGAGGTATTTTTGAAAGGGAACCTGCAGCCGAATATCGTGCCGATTGTCTTGCTTCCTGCCGCCGCCAGCCAGGCGTTTCACACTTACATCAAGCAGGTTCTGGATCTGGGCGTATTCGGAGTGAAACTCCCGATGGTGCAAAATGCGGATCAAGCCAGGCGATTCGTCAAAGCCTGTCGTTATCCCCAGCCCACAGCCTCACCCATCTCCAGACCGCGTGGAACGCGCGGCGTTTACCCTGTGTGGGCTTCCTACCTGTGGGGTTTGACCCAGAGGGAATACATCGAGCGCGCCGATGTGTGGCCATTGAACCCTCACGGTGATCTTATGGCCCTCGTTCATATTGAAGATCACCAGGGTGTCGAGAATGTGGACGCTATTCTAGACGTTCCCGGCATAACCGCAGTCACCTTCGGTCCCCTTGACTACAGTTTCAGCATTGGACGTCCCAACGATACAACCCATCCCCAAGTTCAGGCTGCCTTTCGGAAAGTGAAGGATGCCTGCGATCGTCGGGACATCCCTCTCATCGTGTGGGCCGATGAGACCAACATTCAGCAACGGATCGATCAGGGGTACAAGATGTTGGTCATCGGCACCGATACGGACAATGACCTGGGAGAGAGCCCCAGGTGGGGCAATCGCGGCGCCGGCAAGGTACTCGATTATCTTCGTCAGAGGAAATAACCAAGAGCACTACTGCAATCGAGCGACTTCTCCGGAAATGTCGAATCTTGAGGTATACTGCCTGCCTTTGTAAAGGAGAGAGCATTCAAGAACGTTCGATTCGATACTGACAATGCTGGATTGGAGAGTTTCTGGGGCCTCCCTCTCATCTCACCCAATACCCGTGTGTCTCCTTTCACCCCTCTTTTCCACCTTTCCCACTCGCCCTCACTTAAATTGTCCACAAACACCTGTTCATACCCACTAACACCTGACTCCACCCCTCACAAACCGCTCCTTGACCTCTTTTCTCCCCCACAATACAATCGGTCGAAAAAGGAAATTCCTATTCACCAGGTTAGAATTCCATCGGCTCCAGGAACAAGTTTTAGCACTTCCTCCTCATTCCCCGTTTTTGCCTCAATGAGCTTTGCCCCCACTTCACTAAGGATTTGACGCTCTATGTCTAAATCCTTCCAGGCGTAATCTGTCACCAGGACTGTAAGCGATGGTTTCTGAAACAAGTGTCTTTCCTTCTCCGTCTTCCGGAGTCACGGAATGAGAAGCACCTGACCCAAGTGGATACGGTGAGGGTTGTCAATCTGGTTTGCACGCTGAAGAAGTCTGACGGAAGTGTCGAATTGCCGGGCGATCCTAATCAAGGTATCGCCCGACCGCACACGGTATTGGGCCGGTCGCTGGGAAGCTCCGGAGACGAGAAGAAGCTGTCGCGGGTAGATCCGGTTCGAATTGCTGATGTTGTTGACACGCTGCAGATTACCAACAGAGGTACCGAATCTGCCGGCAATGGAGCTCAAGGTATCACCATATTGGACTCGGTAACGAGCCGAACCATCTGCGGCTACCGTGACCGGGCCGCTGGCCGGAGGAGCTTTCTTGAGAGCCGCAGTGACCATTTGGCCGCTGCCCTCAGGAACACGGAGCTTGACTCCGACGGGAACAATCTTAGACCTTTTCCAGATGTAGTTTTTGATCTGCGGATTATACGCTTGGAGAACACTCTCCGTCAGTTCCGGAATTTGGGTGAAATGGCTCACGTGATATGCCTTTTTCAAAGAGACGGTGTCAAACCGCAAAGGAGGAGCAATTTCTAAAGGTCCAAAGTATTCTGTATAGTTTCGGGCCACTTCAATCGCCGCCAAGAATTCCGCATAAAAATTCTTGCCGGCAAATCCGAATGCTCGGGATCGGTAGTGTTCGATAATTTTGAGCAGGTCGTTGCCAAACCGATTCTTGGCGCGCAGCATTCCGTTGCGACCATGATTAAAGGCCGTCACAGCCAGAGGCCAGTTCCCCAACACGTCATAATTCTCCCCAAGCAGCCGCGCTGCAGCTTCGGTTGATTTCAAAGGGTCGAGGCGTTCGTCGACATAATGATTAATCCTCAGGAACCGGCGACCCGTACTGTACATGAACTGCCAGATGCCTGCCGCCCCTCGTTTGGAATAAGCCCTGTAATCAAAAGAAGACTCGACGTGAGGTAAAAGAGCGAGTTCTTCAGGCAGATCGTGCGTCTGAAAGATTTTTACGATCTTGTTTAAATATTGTCCGGAGCGAATCAGACTGTCCCGAAACTTTTCCTTGATCCCACGTTGAGGGTGGATGTTCCCCCGCAGTTTCCCGAGTAAGGAAGAAGAAGGAACGTAGCCGTGGGACTCGAGAAGTTGGATGATCTTCCGGTGTTCTTTGTTGAGCTTTGCGGAATTTACTCCATATCTTCTGATTTCATTAAAGACTTGTTGCAGCTCCCGTATCTTTTTTTTCAACCGCTGTTTTTGACGTCTACTTTCAGCCTGATCCCCACGAATCGCCTTATCGAACCGGACCACTTCGTAAATCAAGCGAAGATCATCTTGGTCATGAAAGACCACTTCTCTCTCGCCATAGCGGGTGAAAATCGACTTCCAAAATTCGATCTTGTCTTCAAAACCTTTGGAGGGAAAGAAGTTGGAGGTCTGACTTAAGGAGAAGGAACCAGCAGCGAGAAGGCTCGCTGGGAGAAGTAGAAAAAGCCAAAAACGCCTTAACATGAGCACGCTATCTTAACAAAAGCAGCCGACAGCACAAAAGTTATAAAAGTTCGCTCTGTTACATCTATTACAAAAGCGCTGTCAGTTTGTCTTCTATCTCAGCACAGATTGCCTCAGGAGACTTCCATTGGACCTCGATGTGGATGTCAGCCAGGCGATAGTACATTTCTCTCAGGTGAAAAAGAGATTCGAATTGCTCGGGGTCTTTTGCCAAAGGCCTGTGGGGCAAGTTTTTGCATCGTTCTTTTGCCAACTGAAGAGGGATTTTGAGCCACACCGAGATCCCGTGTTTTAACATAAATTCCCGGTTAAATTCACTGACGAAAGCGCCTCCTCCGAGGGCCATTACACAGGTAGTTAGGTGCTGGCTCTGAACCAAAATGTGCGACTCCAACTCACGGAAAAAGGGCTCTCCTTTCGACTCAAAGATCTCTGAAATGCGCATCTTCCGCTCTTGCTCGATCAACTCATCCAGGTCGTAAAAAGGACGATCCATTTCCCGGGCAAGGAGCGGGCCAATGGTTGACTTGCCACTTCCCATGAATCCCACTAAATAAACGTGCTTACCCACTTTGAGTAGTGTACGAACCAATGGATTGCAGTCTTTGGAAAAAATCAGGGAAGGACACGGATACACAAGACGGATTGTCTAATTCAACTGGTTGTTTTGCGATCAACCCTGCGATTGCAAAGGCCATGGCAATGCGATGATCTGCAAACGTCTGGACCTTCCCGCCCTGAATCGCTTGTCCGGGGGGAATATGGAAACCGTCGGGAAATTCCTCGACCCGGACACCGAGGTTCCTCAGGTTCACAACCACTGAGTGAATGCGGTCGGATTCTTTTTTGCGCAGTTCTCCCGCCTCCCTGATTGTTAGTCCTTGCTCAAGACGCGTTCCAAGAACAGCCAAAACAGGAATCTCGTCAATCAGATTGGGGATCCAGTGGCCACTGATTTCAGTGGGAAACCTCTGGAGTGGTTCAGGGCGAAAGCGAACCCTTAGGTTGCAGACCGGCTCATCATTAAACTCGGCAAAATGGGTTTTTTCAACCGCAGCTCCGGCCTGTTCAAGTAGAGTCAGCAAACCGGTGCGGGAGGGATTCACCCCCACCCTTCTCAAGCAGATCTCAGCGTCGGGGATGAGGAGCGCTGCCATGATGAAATACACCGCTGCTGAGAAATCACCGGGAATTTGCATCTTGGCAGCCTTCAAGGATGCTGGCCCACTGACCATCAATTGGTGGTCCTCTCGCTCTAAGACCACCTTGAAGAAGGGAAGGGCCCGCTCCGTGTGATCACGCGACGGGATCTCTTCCACCAACGTGGTTTCTCCCTGCGCCATCATTCCGGCGAGTAGAACACATGATTTCACCTGAGCGCTGGGAACTGGCAGCCCATAATGAATTCCCTGCAGCTGCGAGCCTGTGATGCGCAAAGGCGGATATTCTCGGTTGTTTGCTTCGATTCTCGCTCCCATTTGGGTCAAGGGTTTAATGATGCGTCTCATGGGCCGCCGGTTCAGGGACTCGTCCCCCTGGATGGTTGAAACAAAGGGAGATGCAGCAAGCAAGGCGGAAACAAGGCGCATCGTTGTTCCACTGTTTCCAGCATCGAGACTCTCCAGGGGCCGCTGAAACTCTCTCCACCCTCGACTCTCGATTTCAACTTCGTTTGCTGATTGCCGGATTCGAATGCCGAGCTTTCGCAAACAGTCAAGGGTGGACTGACAATCCTGACTGTTTGAAAAATTGGAAATGCGCGTTGTCCCGGTGGCCATGGCTCCCAAAATGGCGTAGCGGTGCGAGATGGATTTATCAGGCGGGAGGTGAATCTCTCCCTGAAGAGAAGAGACGGGCCGGATGCGCATCCTTTGGTGGTTACCTCTTGTTATGGATTCACTCGGGAAAACCGTTCGTGCTGGGGGAGGTGAGGGGTCAGACCGTAGGGGCGAGCCGGTGGCTCGCCCGAACCGTTCTCGGTGAATGCTTTGCTCGGGCGAGCCCGTGGCTCGCCCCTACGGTCTGACCCCTCACCTCCCCCTGCACGACAGCACTAGCTTGCACGCGTCTCAGCATTGTGTCCCGAGAATCCCACCTGCAAGTCAATCTCCTTCAGGCGCTTGATCTTATCCCTGTACTTGGCCGCTTTTTCAAACTCAAAACGCTGGGCAGCCTTCTTCATTTCACTCTCCAGCTCCTGCATCTCTTGTTTGATCTCTTCCGGGGAAGAGTACTGCTCAACTTCTTCCGCCACCATGGGGACCTCATAGTAGTCCAGTTGTGTCATTCGCAGGAGAGTGGTGTCGACCGGTTTGAGAATGGTTTGAGGCGTAATATTGTTTTGTTCGTTGTATTCTTCTTGGACCTTTCGACGCCGTTGTGTTTCATCGATTGCCGTGGCCATCGAGCGAGTAATCACATCGGCGTACATGATTATCCTTCCGTTGACGTTACGAGCCGCTCGTCCTGAAGTTTGAATCAAAGAGGTGCTGCTTCGTAAATATCCCTCCTTATCCGCATCCAGGATCGCTACTAATGACACCTCGGGCAGATCAAGCCCCTCGCGGAGAAGGTTCACTCCTATTAAGACGTCAAATTTACCGAGTCGGAGATCCCTCAGGATCTTTATCCGATCCAGCGTGTCGATTTCCGAATGTAGATAGCAGACGGCAACTCCCAGTTCAGTATAGTATTCGCTCAGTTCCTCGGACATCCGTTTGGTGAGAGTGGTCACCAGAACGCGTTCCTTTCGCTCCGCTCGCTGGCCAATTTCGTCCAACAAGTCCTCAATTTGGCCTTTGACTGGCCGGACCTCAATCTCTGGATCCATCAGGCCGGTAGGCCGGATGATTTGTTCGACGACTTCGCCCCCACATCGCTCTAATTCGTAGGGTCCCGGTGTGGCCGATACATAAATCGTTTGGGGGAGCCGGGCTTGAACTTCGCCAAAGTTGAGGGGTCGGTTGTCCAACGCAGAAGGCAAGCGGAATCCGTACTTGACCAGATTGAGCTTTCTGGAGCGGTCTCCCTCGTACATACCGCGTAACTGTGGGATCGTGACGTGACTTTCGTCAATGAAAACGATCGCGTCCGAAGACAGGTAGTTCATCAAGGTCGGGGGAGGTTGCCCGGGGAGTCGGACGGTCAGATGACGAGAATAGTTCTCGACCCCTCGGCAGTAGCCAACGGTCTTGATCATCTCCAGATCGAACATAGTTCGTTGGTGAACCCGCTTCGCCTCCAAAAGCCGTCCTTCTCTCTCTAACTGCGTCCGGTGTTCCTCCAACTCCTGTTTGATGCTCTTGACGGCAGCATCCCATCGACTTCGAGGCATCACGTAGTGAGATTTCGGGTAGATGGGCACGCGTTGATGTTCCTTGATGATCTCTCCGGTGAGGGGGTCAAACTGGAGAATCGTGTCAATTTCATCTCCGAAGAGTTCAATCCGGATTCCGTAATCACTGTAGGCGGGAACCACTTCAATGACGTCGCCACGAACCCGAAAACTTCCTCTCACAAGCTCAAGATCGCTGCGCTCATACTGGATTTCAACTAACTTGTGCAGAATATCCTGGCGTTTGACCTGCTGGCCTTGGCTCAACATCAACAGCATCCCATAGTAAGCTTCGGGCGATCCGAGACCATAAATACAGCTCACACTGGCCACGATGAGGCAATCGCGTCTTTCGAAAAGCGAACGGGTTGCTGAATGACGGAGTCGATCGATTTCATCGTTAATAAGCACCTCTTTCTCTATATAGGTGTCACTGGAAGGGAGGTAAGCTTCAGGCTGGTAGTAGTCATAGTAACTGACGAAATACTCGACAGCGTTGTGCGGAAAGAAGTTTTTGAATTCCTGATAGAGTTGCGCGGCCAGGGTCTTGTTGTGACTCAAAACCAAGGTGGGACGATTCACCCTCTCGATGACCTTGGCCATGGTGAAGGTCTTTCCTGATCCGGTCACACCCAGCAAAATCTGGTCCTGTGTGCCTTTTTTCATTCCTCCAACCAGTTCATGGATTGCTCTGTTTTGATCTGGGCTGGGACGAAAAGGGCTCACAAGTTTAAATTCGGCAGATTCGGCCCAGGCTCGTCCATAGGAGACCCCGGAGTAGGAGAGTTCTTTGGAGCTCGACATAAACGACCATTATACAAGAGAGAATTCAGAAGTCAGAATTCAGAAGCCAGGAGACAGGAGTCAGGAGTCAGGAGCCAGAATGGTTGAAAGTTGAAGTTTTCCAGGTTCTAGCTATTGAGCTTTTGAGTTCTGAGTTCTGAGTTCTGAGTTTTGAGTCTGTGAAGTTCCACCTCTACGTTCGATTGATTGAAAACCCGCAACTTAGAACCTTCAACCTTCCAACCTTCCAACCTTCAACTTTCAACTTTCAACTATTCTGGATTCTGGCTTCTGGCTTCTGGCTTCTGGCTTCTGGCTTCTGACTCCTCTCCTGCATCCTGTCTCCTGGCTTCTGAATTCTGGCTTCTGTCTCCTGGCTTCTGGATTCTGGCTTCTGGATTCTGGCTTCTGAATTCTGGATTCTGTCTCTTGCCCCCTTTCCCCTGTACATTCCTTTCCCAGTCGGCGTATCTTAGAGACCTTTGGGCTTAGTGCGAGGCACTAAACACCAACATGGTGAACGGAGGACTTATGAATCGTCGACGGTTTTTGAACTCGACGGTGGCAGGAATTGCCGTCTGTGGACTGTCAAGTTCCGGACAAGGCGGTGTTCAGGGGGGCGGTCGCCCCGCGGTCATTGCCAGTGCGAACGGTTTGCGAGCCACGGAAAAAGCCAGGGAAATGATGCGGCAGGGGGCTGACACCCTGGATGCGGTCATCGCCGGGGTCAATCTGGTGGAGGAGGATCCGAAGGACACCTCGGTCGGGTACGGTGGTCTTCCCAACGAAGAAGGTGTGGTTCAACTCGATTCCTCGGTGATGCACGGTCCCACTCGGGGTAGTGGAGCCGTGGCCGCGCTGGAGAGTATCAAGTATCCCTCCCGTGTAGCCAAACTGGTAATGGAACGGACTGACCATGTCTTGTTGGTCGGAGAAGGGGCCCTGAAGTTTGCTTTGGCAATGGGTTTCGAGAAGCAAAATCTGCTCACGCCTGAGGCGCGCGAAATTTGGCTCAAGTGGAAACGCGAGCTGAGCCCACAGGATGATTGGATCAATCCGGAAGATCGTCTTCCTGAATCCATAAGGGACAGGCAGAAGAAAAAGGTCAGCCGCATGCTTTTTAATTATGGAACCATTAACTGCAACGCAGTGAACGACAAAGGAGAAATCTCCGGGGTGACGACTACCAGTGGGTTGTCCTTTAAAATTCCTGGCCGTGTTGGTGATTCACCCATTATTGGTGCCGGTCTGTACGTGGACAACCATGTGGGTGCCTGCGGCAGTACGGGTCGAGGAGAAGCAAACCTAAAAACTTGCGCCAGTTTTATGGTTGTGGAATTCATGCGGCGGGGACTTTCACCGGAAGAAGCCGGTTTGCGGGTGTTGAAGCGTATCGTCGAGAACACCGTCGAGCCTTATCTTATCGACCACAATGGTCGCCCTAAGTTTGACGTCAAGTTCTATGCTCTGAACAAAAGAGGTGAGTTTGCGGGGACGGCAATCTGGAGCGGATCAAAGTATGCGGCCCACGATGGAGCAAAGAATAAGCATTATGAAGTGTCATACTTGTTCAAGAGGGAAAAGACAGGTTAAACTGGAACAAGTCAATCATGCAAGCAGACATCAGAAAGTCTGACTTTGCTTTATTCGGGTTTTAGGGTGTTCACTAATCGGAAGGCTTGAGGGGAAGAAAGCGAGAAGGCTTAAGAACGGGTGCAGCTTATGGGAAGCAACTTGACTCAAAAAGAGTGCGGTAATACTAAATCGGGCTGTCTCCTATTGCTGTTTCTTTTGGCCATTTTCGGTTACTTGTGCTACCGAATCGTCCCGGTGTACCTGGAGAAGGAAGCTTTTCAGGAGGGTTTGCTGACAATCGCCGGGAGGGCCACGCTAAGAAGGTGGAACGATCACACGATCATCCAGGAGGTGATGAAATTAAGTACCAGAACCCACTTCGACGTTCAAAGGGAGAGCATCGAAATCAAGCGTGTGCGTGGCCGGCCGGAGATTTTTCTTGTGGTCCACTATAGTAGGACCGAAGCATTCCCAGGTGGGTACCTCTATGTGTTTCACTTCCGCTATGTGGCGCAGGGTTCTATTGGGATCTAGCTATTTTGATTTCATGACGTCGATTCTGGTCACGGGGGGAGCGGGGTACATTGGCTGCCATACAGTTCGAGAACTAGCGCGGAGTGGTTATCACCCGATTAGCTTGGACAACCTGAGTGAGGGACATCGAGAAGCGGTCCTTGAAGGCGATCTTGCCACCGGAGACTTATCCGATGAGGCATTGCTTGAGTCCATCTTTCAGGATCAGCCGGTCGATGCGGTGATGCATTTTGCCAGCCGCTGCTATGTTCGTGAGTCAATGGAAAATCCTCGCCTTTACTATGAGCAGAACGTGGGAAACGCATTGGTGCTCTTGCGAGTCATGCTGAGCCATGGAGTGAAGAAATTCATTCTCTCATCCACTTGTGCGACCTATGGAAATCCCGAGCGTGTTCCAATTGATGAAACTCACCCTCAGAACCCGATCAATTCTTATGGTGAAAGCAAACTCTTTATTGAAAGAATGCTGAAACACTATGACCGGGCCTACGGTCTGCGCTCCGTGTCCTTGCGCTACTTCAATGCGGCCGGAGCAAGTCTGGACGCCCAACTTGGTGAATCGCACCACCCGGAAACTCACCTTATTCCTCGGATCTTAAAAGTGGCAAAAGGAGAGCTTGAGAAGCTTCAGATTTTCGGTGATGATTATCCCACCCACGATGGCAGCTGTATTCGGGACTACATCCACGTCTTGGACCTGGCTTCCGCACACATTGCTGCTTACCGGTGGTTGAGTGAGGGGCAGGGAAGTGAAGTTTTCAATTTAGGGACAGGCCAGGGCCACAGTGTCAAGCAAGTGGTCACTGCGGCTGGGCAGATTACGGAACAAGAGATACCGGTTGAAGTCTCCCCTGGGCGCGCCGGTGATCCTCCCCAGTTAGTGGCCAACCCACGAAGGGCGAACCAGTTGTTGGGATGGTGGCCCAAGTATTCAGATCTAGAGACTATGATCTCCACAGCCTGGGCCTGGGAGCAGAAGCGACGGTATTAGAGGGCAGGAGTCAGGAGTCAGGAGTCGGGAACCAGGAGTCAGGAGCCAGGAGTCAGGAGTCAGAATTCAGAATTCAGGAGATTCGCCGGAGGCCTTGGACGCGCAGCCCAGAACATGCCGAAGGCATCGAAGACACCAAACCTAGGAACCTGAAACCTGGAACCTGGAACCTCATTGACGCAAGGCTCACAGCTCAAGAGTTCAATATAGCTTAATAGCTTTTAAAATGCGCATTTTAGTGACCGGTGGGGCCGGGTTTATTGGCAGTCACTTGTGCGAATCTCTGCTCAAACAGGGCCACGAGGCTTTGTGTTTAGATAACCTCTTTCGTGGATCCAAACGCAACATTTATCCTTTTCTGAATCACCCCTGTCTCGAGTTTATTCGACACGATGTGGTCCAACCGATCCTGTTGGAGGTGGACCAAATCTACAACCTCGCTTGTCCCGCATCGCCGGTTCATTACCAATACAATCCGGTCAAGACGGTAAAAACAAACGTTATGGGGACCATCAACATGCTCGGTATGGCCAAGCGAGTGAAGGCGCGAATCCTGCAGGCTAGCACCTCAGAAGTGTATGGGGATCCACAAGTGCACCCTCAGTCAGAAGAGTACTGGGGAAACGTCAACCCCATCGGGTTGCGCAGCTGTTACGACGAGGGGAAGCGAGTGGCTGAGACACTGATGATGGACTACCACCGCCAAAACAAAGTCGACATTCGAATTGCACGGATTTTCAACACCTACGGTCCTCGAATGTCTAAAGATGATGGACGTGTAGTCAGTAATTTTATCGTCCAGGCTCTCCGGCGTGAACCGTTGACCGTCTATGGAGATGGATCGCAGACTCGATCTTTCTGCTATGTCTCCGATCTTGTTCGAGGGCTAGAGAAACTGATGGCTTGTGAAGGGATCACCGGTCCCATTAATCTGGGGAATCCCACCGAATTTAGTATCCTCTCACTGGCTGAGCTGGTCAAAGACTTAACCGGAACTCGCTCGCAGATCCGCTTTGATCCTTTGCCTCAAGATGACCCGACGCGACGACGACCTGATATCTCGGCAGCGCGCAAACTGATCAGCTGGGACCCTGAGGTAGAGTTGAAAGACGGGCTGGGCCAAACCATTGATTATTTTGATGAGCTGCTCCGCGCTGAAGCGAAGGACTCCTGAGTGGAAATGGTCAGTATGTTAAAATACTTGCTGATTGTGGATTTTGAAGGGGGGCGTGTCTTTAAAAGACACGGCCCCCACGGATAGCTTGTTGGCGGAAACGGGGACAGCAAAGTGTTAGGCTCCTATATCCCGATTCTTATTTTCATTGTCGTCGCCATAATGCTTCCTGTGGTGGGGCTGGCCGTGGGTCGGTTGCTCCGTCCCTCCAGACCTCACGGGACAAAGTTGATGCCCTATGAGTGTGGGGTAGATCCGGAAGGGGACGCTCGCGAGCGCTTTTCGGTGCGCTTTTACATTATTGCCATCCTTTTTGTGATCTTTGACGTCGAAACCATCTTTTTATTTCCGTGGGCCATCATTTATGATCGCCTCGCTCTTTTTGGATTCATTGAGATGACTGTTTTCTTAGGTATTTTGATTGTGGGGTATTTTTACGTTTGGAAAAAGGGGGCCTTGGAGTGGGTCTAATTGAGAATCGAATGGAAAAAAATATCGTCACAACGACGGTCGATTCGGTTTTTAATTGGGCCAGGAAGTCTTCGCTGTGGCCTATGACTTTTGGGCTGGCCTGCTGCGCCATTGAAATGATGGCCACAGGCGCCTCTCGTTTCGATATAGATCGGTTTGGTGCCGGAATTTTTCGGCCTTCTCCCAGACAATCTGATCTGATTATTATTGCGGGTACAGTTACCCTGAAAATGGCAGAGGTGATCCAGCGGCTGTACGATCAGATGCCCGATCCGAAGTGGGTGATATCCATGGGTGCCTGTTCCAGTGTAGGTGGGCCTTTTGACACTTATTCAACCCTTCAGGGTGTGGACAAGGTCATTCCTGTGGATGTTTACATCCCCGGATGTCCGCCCAGGCCTGAAGCGCTCCTCTACGGTTTGATGCGTCTTCAGGATAAGATCGACCGGATGACTATTGCCAAAAAGGAAGAGCAGCTTCAGGCGAACTGATCTTCGGCGGAATTTCATTAAATCTCCTGGTGTGAAATGAGCGAGGAAAGTAAACCGGAAGAAGTACAGAAATCGGCCGCGCCCTCCAAGCCCGCCAGGCCTGGACGCCCTAGGCCTATTAAGAGAGGCCCCTCTTACGAAGATCTGGACGACGATCTGCTCTTTCGGAAGCTGAAGGAGAAGTTTACGGACGGGATTGTCTCAGGACAGTCCTTTCTGGATCAGCCCATCTACACCGTTTCTTTGAATTGTTTGTATGACGTAATGATTTATCTCAAGGACAGCCCAGAGTGGGACTTTGACTATCTCGTTGATGTGACCGCTCTGGATTACCTGGGAGACGAAAAGCGGTTTGTTGTGGTCTATCATCTCTATTCTCACAAAAACCGTAGCTTGATTCGCATTAAGGCCCGAGCCGGAGAAGAGGAACTGGTTCCTTCCGTGACCTCTCTGTGGAGGACGGCTAATTGGCTGGAGCGCGAGGTCTATGATCTGTTCGGGATTGAGTTTTCTGGGCATCCCGATTTAAGGCGCATCTTGCTTCCCGAAGACTGGCACGGTCACCCGCTCAGGAAAGACTACGACATCAAACTGCAGGACCAAGCTTGGATCAAGCAGCACCTACGAATCAGAAAAACTCCGATGTGAAGACGATGGAAGAAGAAGCAACCATCCTTGATAGCAAAGTCCTTGAAGTGAACATGGGCCCCCAGCATCCATCGACACACGGGGTACTTCGCGTGAAATTGAAGCTGGATGGAGAACGGGTGCTGGATGCCGAGTGCATTATCGGTTACCTGCACCGCGGAGTGGAGAAGATTAGCGAGAATCGCTCCTATATAAAGTGTGTTCCCTATTACGACAGAACGGATTACATTGCAGCCGTTTCCAACGTTTACGGTTATCTCCTGGGTGTCGAGAAATTAATGGGGATAGAGGTCCCGAAGCGTGCGCAGTACATCCGCATCATGATGACCGAGTTTAACCGGATCTCCAGCCATCTGCTTTGGTTGGCCACTCATGCCTTGGATATCGGGGCCATGACGATTTTCTTGTATTGCTTTCGGGAGCGTGAGGAGATTCTCAAGTTGTTCGAAGCCCTGTTTGGTGCCCGATTGACCACCCACGCCTTCCGGCTGGGTGGTCTGTGGAAGGATCTGCCTCCCGGTTTTGAGCAGGCAGCACGCAAATTCATCGATGACTTTCCCTATCGAGTGGACGAATACGAGCAAATACTGACTAAAAACCGGATCTGGTTGGATCGAACCAAGGGAGTGGGCGTAATTTCTGGTGAAGAGGCCATTGAATGGGGAATGAGTGGGCCTCCTCTTCGTGGCTCCACGGTGGCCTATGATGTGCGGAAGGCCCGTCCTTATGGAGGCTACGAAGAGTTCGATTTCGACATTGCGGTTGGTGAAAATGGAGACACCTACGATCGCTATCTGGTGCGCTTGCAAGAAATGCACCAGAGCAGGAGGATCATTCAACAAGTCTTGGACCGGTTACCCGAAGGTTCTGTTCACGGGAAAGCGCCCCGGATTCCCAAACCACCTGTGGGAGAGTACTACTCTGGTATTGAAAGTCCCCGGGGGGAGTTGGGTTACTACATCGTCAGCGACGGCTCGCCCCAGCCTTTCCGCGTGCGCATCCGCCCGCCCACATTTGTCAATTTGCAGACACTGCGACGGCTAGTGAAAGGACATCTAGTGGCGGATGTGGTGGCCCTCATCGGGACCTTGGACATCGTACTGGGTGAGATCGACCGATGACCGAAACGCTACTTGTTTACGCCATCATCCCGTTCATAAAGATTGCGGTAATCGTCCTGATCCTTTCAGGCGCAATCGCTTACTTGACCCTGCTCGAGCGCAAGTTGGTTGCTCATATCCAAGTTCGTCTGGGACCGATGAGGGTAGGATGGCATGGACTTCTTCAGCCCATTGCGGATGGATTAAAGTTCATCCTCAAAGAGGACATTATTCCCAGCAAAGCTGATGCCTTGGTGTTTACCATCGCTCCGGCCATTTCGCTCATCCCCGCTTTCGTTGTCTTTTCGGTGGTCCCTTTTGGACCTCCTGAAATGTTCGAAGGGCTACTGCGCTGGAGCCTCGGCTGGTTCTTCGATTCGGCCACGGTAGAATCGGTGGCGCAGAATACACTTGCTTCTGGAGGCTTCATCACCGATATCAACATCGCCGTCTTGTTTGTTTTGTCCGTTTCCTCGGTGGGCATTCTGGGGATCATTTTGGGAGGCTGGGCTTCCAACAGCAAATATCCTTTGCTGGGTGCACTGAGATCTTCGGCTCAGATGGTCAGTTACGAGGTGGCACTTGGATTTTCCATTATCGGAGTCCTTTTGGTGGCCGGTTCCCTGAGCCTGGTGGAGATCGTCCAGAATCAGGAGAAAGCCCACCTCTGGTATGTGTTCGTCCAGCCTGTGGCCTTTGCCCTCTTTTTTATTTGCGGGATGGCGGAGACCAACCGTCTCCCTTTTGACCTTCCTGAGGCTGAAACCGAACTGGTGGGCGGTTTTCATACCGAGTACAGTGGATTTCGATTTTCGCTTTATTTTCTGGCAGAGTACGCCAATATGATTACCATCTCTGCAGTGGCAGTGACCCTTTTCTGGGGTGGGTGGCTTCGGCCTTTTCCCAATGTGAGTTGGCTCGCCTTTTTGGGTCTCATCCCACCTGTCTTATGGTTTCTAATAAAGGTATTCTTATTCTTATATATATTTATATGGATAAGGGGAACCCTGCCCCGCTTCCGGTTTGATCAGCTGATGAGATATGGCTGGAAAGTTTTTTTGCCCGTGGCATTGGGCAATGTGATTGTGTCTGCTGGAGTTTTACTTGCCTTTTTGTGAGATTGAACAATGATTAACTTTCTGAGACGAATCTTTTTCATCGATATTCTCAAAGGTTTGGCTGTGACCTTCCGTTACACCTATACCAAGGTCTACACGGAACAGTATCCAAAGGAAAAGGCCAAACTCGCGGAAAGGTACAAAGGTGCGCCTCGTCTGAACAATGATCCCGAGACCGGAGAGACGCTTTGTATTGCTTGCGATCTTTGCGCTCTGATTTGTCCCGAGGATCTGATTGTTGTGGGTTCGCAGCGCGATCCGGAAACCCGGAAAAAAGTTCTGACGCATTACACGTTTGATACATCGCGCTGCCTTTTTTGTGGGTTGTGCCAGGAAGTGTGTCCGACCAACGCCATTGAGTTGACCCAAGACTTCGAACTTGCAGACTATAGCCGAAGGTCCATGGTTTGGGATCGAGAGCGGCTGGAGACGGGCTGGGACCGGATCGACTTTGGAGAGGATTATCACCGCTGAGTGGTTCCAGGTTCCAGGT
>JALLON010000170.1 GCA_027717925.1 Acidobacteria bacterium AH-259-G07
GGCAGGGGATATTGGGAGTGCCGGTAATCGATCCTTTGACCGGTCAACTCTTTGAGAATGGCGTGATCCCGGAAAACCAAATCAGCCCGTTTGCCAAAAAGGTTTTCGCTGGATTGCCTGATCCGACTGCGCCCGGAACCAGAAACAATTTTAGAACCGCCCGACTGGAGGTAAACAACACCGACAAGTTCGACGTGAAAATCGACCACAGGTTCAACGATAGAGTCAGCGTGTTCGGCAGGATAAGCCACCGCAAGATGAACCTGTCTAGAACACCTGACATTCCGGGTCCGTCCGGAGGTGGTGGCAATGGTTTTGTACGGGTGCTTAATCAGCAGTTGGCGGTCGGGGCGACCTGGGCCGTCTCGCCCACCTCGCTCCTCGAGGGTCGACTGGGTGTCTCTCGTACCAACGCAGGTAAAGAGCCTGTCAACATCGGATCCCTGCCCGCGAGTGAACTCTTTGGGATTCCGGGTTTGCCCACCAATCGAAAGATTACCGGTGGCTTACCCAACCAAAGAATCAGTGGCTTTAGCCAGCTCGGCCAACAGGCCACTAATCCTCAGTACCAGAACCCAAAATCTTGGAACCCCAGAGTCAACTATTCATGGATTGCCGGCGCTCACAGCCTGAAAGCGGGCTATGAATTTTTGAGGGTTAGGGTAGGCGTTCAAGATGTCAACCCCCTCAATGGCCAATTTCGCTTTAGTGGCGCCTTTAGCCGTCCGGAGGGTGTCTCGGGTCCCAGTTCTGTGTTCAACCTGGCTGATTTCATCTTTGGGGCTCCGAGTCAATTTTCTCTCGTGAACCTGTTTGAAGCCGAGGTCCAGGAGCGGATGCATTTTGGGTATCTTCAGGACGATTGGAAAGTCGCTCAGAATCTGACTCTCAATCTCGGTATTCGTTACGAGTACGGCTCTCCTTTGTTTGATAGCAACAACAACCTCACCAACTTCGATCCAGTGACGAATTCCATCATTTTCGCCAGTGACGGGTCTGCTGCGAACCGCGCATTGGTCAATAATGACCTGGACAACTTTGGACCGCGGGTGGGCTTTGCCTGGAGTTTCGCTCCCAAGACGGTCATACGGGGTGGCTACGGCGTTAGTTATATTCACCCCATCCAACAGCGGGTGGGAGGCGCCAATCTTCTTGCCATCAACGCACCTCAAGTCGTGATAGGAAGACAGGTGCAAACACCCGACGATCCCAACTTCAGAACCCTACGCGGCGATGGCAACCCAAGAGATGGTGTTCCCGAAGGATTCAATGACCCGGCAACCTTTAATCCACTTGAATCCACCATCCGTTTTATCCCGACGGACACCCGTACCAGCTACGTCCAGAGTTGGCATCTGACCATTCAGAGAGAAATTCTGCCCAATACCATGTTGGATGTGGCTTACATCGGGAATCTCGGTTCGAAGTTAAACGTGCTGGGTGATTTCAACCAGGCCAGACCCAACAATCCTGGTGAGATCATCCCCTTGCAGGAAAGACGCCCGATTCCTAATTTCTCCGCGATTTCGACCGCGTTCAACCGCGCGTCGTCCAATTACCACGCCCTTCAGGTCAAGCTTGAGCGGCGAGCGAGCCGCGGTCTTTACCTCTTGAACTCGTTTACCTGGTCAAAGGCCATCGACAATGCCGCCGGTTCGTTGGAAGATCCCAACGGCAATTCCGGTAATCCGCAGAGCATTCTCAATCTCGACACGGACAGGGGTCTGTCGGCTTTCGATCAACGAATAAACAATGTCACCAGTCTGGTCTGGGACGTTCCGTTCGGTAAAGGGCACCGTTTTGGCTCCAATATGTCTTCAACGATGAACGGCATTTTGGGAGGTTGGCAAGTGAGTGTCATTAACTTCGCAAGGAGCGGCAATGTGCTCAATCTGCGCTATACTCCCTCTTCTGCATTCAAGGTCACTGCGGATCTCGCCTCCCATGAGGGCGGTGTCAGCTTTCGGCCTAACATTATCGGAGACGCCAAAGTGCCCACAGACCAACGGACCGTTGACAACTATCTGAGCAGAGATACCGTAGTGGCTCCAACGGATGCAAGCCAACCCTTCGGAAATGCTGGACGAAACATCGTGCGCGGCGAAGGGTTTTTCCAGACGGACTTGGCAATCAACAAGGATATCCCGCTCCCTAAGCTTCTAAATGAAGACAGTCGATTGCAGTTCCGAGCTGAGTTCTTCAACCTGTTCAACACCACTAACTTCAAGGTGCCAAACGGCAACCTGTCAAGCGGTGCTTTCGGTACGATTCGCAATACATTTCCTGCTCGAGAGATTCAATTTGGTCTGAAGCTCTTCTTTTAGAATGCAAGCTCCTCCTCCCCCCACTAGAAGGAAGTTTCCACAGGCTTTGTGGAAACTTCCTTCCTTCCTCTTCCTACTCGCCCTGCTGTCTTCTTCTTCCTTTTCATGGGCTGGAGTCAATGCGCTCGCAATGCGCCGACCCAGTCAAAGTCTGAAGCAAGAGAAGCAAAAAGCCGTGCGCCAAGAGGAGCAGGAAGACTATTACAAGAAGTGGCTCAATGAGGATGCAAAATACATCATCACCCCTGAAGAAAAAACGGTTTTCGAGCACTTGATCACTGCGGAAGAGAAAGAACAGTTCATTGAACAGTTCTGGTACCGTCGCGACCCCGATCTGACGACTTCGATCAATGAATTCAAGGAAGAGCACTATCGGCGGATCGCCTACGCCAATGAACGCTTTAGCAGCGGCCTACCCGGGTGGCAGATGGACCGGGGGCGAACTTACATCATTCATGGTCCCCCGGATGAAATCGACTCTCACGCGTCTGGAGGAACTTACAACCGTTCGCTGGACGAAGGGGGAGGCATCACTTCCACTTTTCCCTTCGAGATCTGGCGCTATCGGTACATCGAAGGGATTGGACAGGATGTAGAACTAGAGTTTGTAGACCGCACGTGGAGTGGAGAATACCGTCTGGCACTCCTGCCGGAGGAAAAGGACGCCCTGCTTCGCGTTCCCGGTGCGGGTTTGACCCTAGCCGAGCAACTGGGGTTGGCGGGTAAGGCCGACCGTCCCTTTTTTTCCCCGGGTAATCGGGATACCTATCCCTTGATAAACAGGGACAATCCATTTATCCGCTACGAAAACTATGTCAAGGTACAACGACCCCAACAGATCAAGTACAAGGATCTTAAGGAGATTGTGGACGTCAAGCTCAGCTATAACAATCTTTCCTTCAAGACCCGTGAAGATTACATCAAGCTGAACAATAGACAAGTCCTGGTTCCCATCACCCTCGAGTTGCAGAACAAGGATTTGACTTTCAAGATGGAAAATGGGGTCCACGCCGCCAGAGTCGCGGTCTATGGGATCATCACCAGTATTACCAATCGTGTGATTACGGAATTTGAAGAGGACTTGATAACTTCTTTCCGGCCCGAGTTTTTCCAGCAGGCGCTTGAAGGGTGGTCTCTCTATCAAAAGATCGTGCCGTTGGATCAGAAGATGCGTTACAAACTGGACTTGGTGGTGAAAGACCTCAATAGCGGCAATGTGGGTGTGGTCCGTCGGACCATTATTCCTCCTTCCTATGGGGAGAGAAAACTGTCCGTCAGCTCTCTAATTCTGTCGGATTCCATTCGCCAGTTGGGGGAGCTTCCCAAGGACGATCAGATGTTTGTCCTGGGAGACGTCTGGATCCGACCCAGTTTGAGCAAAGATTTTTCCCTCGACAAGTCTCTGGCAGTCTATCTGCAGCTTTACAATACAAGTGTTGACCAGAGCACCCTGGCTCCCTTGGTAGAGGTCACTTACAAGATTTTGCAAGAGGGAGACCCGGTTGTGGAAATCAAAGACGAGAATGGAGAATCAGTGCAGTTCTATTCCGCTCGGAGGGTGGTGCTCATCAAGGACTTGCCCGTCAAGGACCTCAAGCCTGGAAAGTACAGGATAGAAGTGGAAGCCCGCGATCCGGTTAGCAATCAGGTGGCCACTGCTCGCGACGAATTTCAACTCTCTGCGCCTGCCCGCCTGGCTGCACACCGATGACTGGACCGCCAGCGCAAGAGTCCGCACTGCGGTATCTGTAGCCAGCCACTAGAAGTTAATCCGTCGTTTTTTCAAGATGGCCTTTTAGGTCGGGGCGGTAAGATACATTTCCAGCACGTGAATTCGCTTGGGAGGAGATATGTCAGTATACCTCGCGGAAGCAATTGGAACTATGATACTGGTTATACTTGGTGATGGTGTTGTGGCCAATGTCCTGCTGGGCAGGTCCAAGGGACAGAATTCAGGTTGGATCGTCATCAGCACAGGCTGGGGGCTGGCCGTAGCTATTGCTGTGTATGCAGTCGGCCGTCTGAGCGGGGCCCATATTAACCCGGCCGTGACCTTCGGACTGGCGTCCATCGGAGCCTTCTCGTGGTCTCAGGTACCGGGATATGTCCTGGCTCAAATGGTAGGCGCGGTGCTGGGAGCAGCCATCGTTTGGCTGGCCTATCTTCCCCATTGGGCTGAAACTGAAGACGCATCGGCCAAGCTGGCCGTTTTTTGCACGGCCCCGGCTATTCCCAACCGCGGGGCGAATTTTCTGACCGAGCTGATTGCAACCGCTATGCTGTTATTCGGGATACTCGCTATCTCAGCTAATTCCAATGCTTTTGCGACCCCGGGAGATGTTGACCTCTCGGTCGTCTTCAGCACCGGCCTGCAGCCGCTACTGGTGGGCTTTCTGGTGTGGTCCATTGGGCTCTCTCTGGGTGGACCAACGGGTTATGCCATCAACCCCGCTCGAGACCTGGGGCCGCGCATCGCGCATGCTATTCTCCCCATTTCGGGAAAAGGAGACGCCAATTGGGGGTATAGTTGGATTCCTGTGCTAGCTCCGATCCTGGGAGGCATCCTGGGTGCGTTGCTCTTTTCGATCGTCGGTTTTGACCGCTTCTGAGAGCAAAGGCCCCATTCCATCTGAAACGAGGTCGTTCCCGATGACCCAATATCAAGTGCCGGCCTGTGCGACGTGACTTTTCGTAGATGGTAGACCTTCAGGGGGTTAAAGGCAGTGTGGAAAACCCCCTCGCCCTCATGGACCGCTCCATCCGGCGTCCGCGGGGGGGACGCGGGGGATACGCGGGGGAAACGCGGGGGAGGAGATAATGTCAATTGGTTAGAGTATACTTTACAGAGTTGAGGTTTGGTCTTTAATTCACAAAGAAACAAGATGGGCATATATGCCGAAAAGGATCCTCGGACCGTAGGAGCGTACCGGATTGCCGAAGCTGCCCACTACCTTGATATCGCTCCAGCCACTTTACGCTCTTGGGTTAAGGGAAGGACTTATCCGACAAAATACGTAGAAATAAAACATTTCGCACCGCTTATTCAACTTCCTGAATCAGACCCGCCGCTGCTGTCCTTTATGAATTTGGTGGAAGCCCACGTTTTGAAAGCGATTCGACAGAAACATCGCATTCCTCTCTACAAAGTGAGACTTGCAATTGATTATTTGGCCGACAAATTAAACTCTAGCCATGCGTTAGCAGAAAATTTAAAGACCGACGATATTAACCTGTTCATTTATCATTTTGGCACCCTAATCACCCTTAGCCAACACGGGCAACTAGCAATGCGGGAAATTCTAGATGCCCATTTGCAGAGGATTAAGCATGATATTGATGGGCTTCCAATAGAACTCTATCCGTTCAGTCGGGCTAATTATGAAGAGGATCCAAAAGTAATTCTTATCAATCCCTATATTTCATTCGGAAGACCCATCTTGCGAGGCACAGGAATACCGACAAACATGTTGATGCAAAGATACAAGGCAGGTGATTCCATAGATACTCTTGCCGAAGATTACGGCCTCGAAAGACTCCAGATCGAAGAGGCGATCCGGTACGAGCTCGCAGCCTAAACCCACCTATT